>SXLB01000013.1 GCA_005777825.1 Methylotenera sp.
GCTTGGCTCTTGGCGTTATCGCTCCAGATTTTTGGGTCTTCTAATAAGCCATTGACTTCTTCTAGCCGCTGACTTTTTGTTTCAACGTCAAAGATACCCCCTAAGGGCAAGATTGCGCTCAGCCAAATCCACTAGGCGATGGGCAATGCTATTGAGTTGTTCGGCTTCCATGACGGCTCGGCTGATTTAGAAAAAACAGCATTATACAACAACCCTTTAACCACAGAGACACGGAGCCACAGAGAAACCCTAAAACCAATTTAACCTTAAATGTGGTAGGTTGGAATTTCACTCAGAATAAGGCGATGCAATCGCCTGTATTATGTGGGGAAGCCATAAGCTGGCTTATCCCGACAAAAGCTTTTGATCTTCTCTGTGTCTCCGCGCCTCTGTGGTGAAGCTTTTGAATGTTACTTAGGCAAAACCACTTCGCCGTCCTCTTTGACAAAGCGACCAATATTGGGGTTGTCTAACAGGCTCAACACCAACTCAGATGGGCGGCACAGCTTGACGCCTTTTGCCGTGACCACGATGGGTCGATTGATGAGGATGGGGTGCTGCAGCATGGCGTCAATTAAGGCATCCTTGCTAAAATCGGGGTTGGCCAAACCCAGCTCTTCATAAGGCGTGCCTTTCTCGCGGATGAGGGCGCGCACATCGCCGCCCATGGCAGCTATCAGCTCGATCAATCGGGCGCGGCTGGGTGGGGTTTTTAAGTACTCAATGACCACAGGCTCTACGCCACTGGCGCGCACCATGGCCAAGGTGTTGCGCGAGGTGCCGCATGCTGGGTTGTGGTAGATAGTAATGGTCATGGCTTTTCCTTATGTAGCTTGGTACCAATTTTTACTGCGATTAACAATGGCCACCACCGACAACATCACCGGCACTTCAATTAACACGCCGACCACGGTGGCTAAAGCGGCGCCAGAGTGAAAGCCGAACAAAGCGATGGCGGTGGCAACAGCCAACTCAAAGAAATTGGAAGCGCCGATTAGCGCCGATGGCCCGGCCACGCAATGCGCCACCTTAAATTGTTTATTCAGCCAGTAGGCCAACATGGCATTGCCATAAGTTTGAATAAGGATGGGCACAGCCAATAATGCAATGATTAAGGGTTGCGCCAAAATCTGCTGACCTTGAAAGCCAAACAACAACACCAAGGTGGTCAATAAGGCCATTAAGGACAGTGGTTGCAGGCGTTTAAGCATGCCATCCAAGCTGGCTTGACTCCGTCTTAGCATAAGCTTACGTAGCGCTTGACTGAACAAGACTGGCACCACGATGAACAACATAACCGAAATAAGCAAGGTGTCCCAAGGCACGATGATGCTGGACAAACCCAACAGCAAGGCCACCAAGGGCGCAAAAGCAAACAGCAAGATGCTGTCGTTGATGGCCACTTGCGATAAAGTGAACTTGGCATCGCCATCGCACAAATTGCTCCAAACAAACACCATGGCCGTGCAGGGGGCGGCGGCCAACAATATCAAGCCGGCAATGTAGCTGTCCAATTGCTCAGCGGGCAGCCAATCGGCAAACACATGACGTATAAACAGCCACGCCAATAAAGCCATGGAAAAGGGTTTAACCAGCCAGTTGATAAACAGCGTCACGCCTATGCCACGACCGTGCGCCAGCACTTCCTTCATGGCGGAGAAATCAATTTTAAGCAGCATGGGGATGATCATCAACCATATCAGCGCTGCCACCGGCAAGTTGACTTCTGCTAGTTTCAAACTGGCCACGAATTGAAAAAAATCAGTAAAAAACTGCCCTAGGCCTATGCCCACCGCTATGCAGGCTAACACCCACCAGCTGAGGTTTTTTTCAAATACACTGATTTTAGCCTGCGCTTGATTCACGAGACGATTCCTTAATTATAGTTTGCAAAAAATTTGCACCCGCCCACTTAAACAGCAAAATAAATTAGCAGTAATTTACCGCCTTTCATAGCCCTACGCATTTTTTTATTTGCGCTAAAGCGGTAATGCATTTTTTGTCATATACTTGTCACAATTGGAACTTAATATCAACGTTGGTTAAGAAAATTACCTTTTACAACGATGGAGATTATATGAATACTGTATTTAGCAAATCCATGCGCATTGCGGCTTTAGTGGCCGTTACATTCGCTAGCTCACACGCTTTAGCTGCTGAAAAAATCATCGCAATCGATGGTTCAAGCACGGTTTATCCAATTACCGAAGCGATGGCGGAAGAATTTCAAAAAGCCACTAAAACTAAGGTAACAGTCGGTGAATCAGGCACTGGTAGTGGATTCAAAAAATTCTGTCGCGGTGAAACGGATGTATCCGATGCGTCACGCCCGATTTCTCAAAAAGAAATGGATGCATGTAAAGAAGCCGGTATTCAATACATCGAATTACCTATCGCATTTGATGCGTTAACCGTTGTGGTTAACCCTAAAAACGATTTCGTTAAAAGCTTAAGCGTGGCTGAATTGAACGCCATGTGGAAACCAGGTTCTAGCGTTAAAAACTGGAAACAAGTTAACCCTGCTTACCCAGACAAAGCCTTGGCTTTATACGGCCCAGGAACGGCTTCCGGTACATTCGACTACTTCACTGAAGCGGTGAACGGTAAAGCTAAATCCAGCCGTACTGACTACACCCCATCAGAAGACGATAACGTGTTAGTGCAAGGTGTATCAGGTAATGCTGGCGGTCTAGCTTACTTTGGTTACGCTTATTACGAAGAAAACAAAGATAAATTAAGAGCGATTCCTATCTCTGCTAAAGCCGGCTCACCTGCAGTGATGCCATCCCCTGAAGCGGTGAAAGACGGTACGTACCAACCGCTTTCTCGTCCATTGTTTATCTACGTGAACGCTACTTCAGCGGCATTTAAACCAGAAGTAAAAGCCTTCGTAAACTTCTACTTAGAAAACGCACCAAAATTGGTGGCCGAAGTGAAATACGTGCCATTGCCAGCCGAAGATTACGCAGCAGTGAAAGCGCACTTTAAGGCCATGAAACCAGGTACTGGTTTTGGTGGTAAAAACGAAGTAGGCATTAAGGTTAAAGATTTAATCAACAGAATTAAATAATTAATTAGCAAGTAAAAAAGGAGCGGGATAAACCGCTCCTTTTTTATCCAGTACTAATGGACAAGCCAGTTGTTTAAACGCGTTACCAAGATGAAATCCATATATGAATACTGCCAACACTATGCTCAACAATATTACCGAATTAGCGATTAGCCCACGTTTAGCTAAAAACATACGTCGCAATGTTAAAGAGCGGGTCATTGAGCTCATCCTCATGCTGGCCGCCTTATCGGCTGTGTTTACCACCTTTGCCATCGTCGCCATATTGTTATACGAATCATTTGGTTTCTTTGAAACCGTTTCATTGATCGATTTTTTCACTGATACCCAGTGGACCCCTCTTTTTGAAGATGCCCATTATGGCATCATGCCCTTAATTGCCGGCACCTTGACCACCTCACTGGTGGCCCTTGCTGTAGCGATGCCGGTTGGCACCATAGCCGCCATTTACTTATCCGAATTTGCTTCACATAAAACCCGTGAAATAACCAAACCTATCTTAGAGTTGCTAGTTGGTGTGCCTACCATTGCTTTTGGTTATTTCGCCTTGTTGTTTGTCACCCCATTATTGCAAATCATCTACCCGGACTTGCCTGGCTTTAACATGTTAAGCGCCGGTTTAGTGATGGGCGTGATGATCGTGCCCTACATCGCCTCCGTGGCGGAAGACGCCATGCGTGCCGTGCCCATGAGCATGCGCGAAGGTTCTTATGCCATGGGTGCTACCCGCTTTCAAACAGCCCTACGCGTGGTTACCCCGGCCGCCACATCTGGCATAGTCGCCGCTTATATCTTGGCTATTTCCCGCGCTGTGGGTGAGACCATGGTGGTGGCCGTCGCCGCTGGCCAACAGCCTAATTTAACTTTTGACCCAACCGAAGGCGCAGCCACCATCACCGCCTACATTGTGCAAGTGGCCATGGGTGACTTGCCGCACGCCAGCATAGGCTACCAAAGCATTTTTGCCGCAGGTTTAGTTCTGTTTGTCATGACCTTGGCTTTCAACATCATTGGTTATGTCGTACGTAAAAAATTCCGGGAGCAATACTAATGCAAGCGCAAGACACCCAAAGTAACAAAAAAGCTTCCGTATTGGCTGATCTAGAAGCCGTGCGCAGCATGATACGCCGCCACAAGTTCAACGATTTGGTGTTTGCCAGCATAGGTTTAGTCGCCTTAATGATAGGCTTGCTGACTTTGCTGACACTGTTTATCGACTTGGTCATGGACGGCTACCCGCGCTTTAACATGCAGTTTTTCAGTGACTTTCCCTCCCGCCGCGCTGGCAGTGCGGGTCTTTTGTCCGCCTGGGTAGGCTCAGTCTTGGTGATGGCCGTTACCTTCCTTGCAGCCGTGCCAGTAGGCGTGGCAGCGGGCTTGTATTTGGAAGAATACGCACCAAAAAACTGGTTCTCAGACCTGATCGAAATCAATGTGTCTAATCTGGCTGGTGTGCCTTCTATTATCTACGGCTTGCTAGCATTGGGCTTGTTCGTTTACGGCTTAGATTTGGGACAAAGCATACTGACCGCCGGCCTTACATTAGGCTTGTTAATCTTACCTACCGTGATTGTCTCTACCCGTGAAGCCATACGCGGCATACCGGTAGCCATACGTGAAGCAGCCTATGCCGTGGGTGCGACCAAATGGCAAGTGGTGAGCGACCACGTGGTGAAATACTCGCAAGGCGGTATTTTGACTGGCGTCATCATCGGCATGTCGCGCGCCATCGGTGAAACCGCACCGATTATTACCATAGGCGCCTTAACCTTTATCGCTTTCTTACCTCCATCACCGGTGACGGACGTGGCCCCTTACCTAAACTTCGAATGGTTAAGCTCAGGCTTCACGGTCTTGCCCATACAAATGTTTAACTGGCTATCACGCCCAGACCATGCGTTTCATATTAATGCCGCCGCCACCGGCGCCATAATTATTTTGGTGACCCTGTTAATGAATGGCACGGCCATCTACTTACGTTACAAAATACGTAAAAACATTAAATGGTAAGCACGACCTTATTAAATACACATTAGGACAACCATGGTTAATACATCTACCCCGCTAAAAGCAGAAGCAAAGAATTTGAATTTTTATTATTCAAACGGCCACCTAGCGCTAAAAAGCGTCAGCATGCCGATTTATGAAAATAAAATCACCGCGCTAATTGGCCCTTCTGGTTGCGGCAAGTCTACTTTCTTGCGCTGCTTCAACCGCATGCACGATTTGTACCCAGGCAACAAATACGACGGTCAAATTGTCATGCACCCAGACAACACCAATATCCTGGCCGACGGCGTGGACCCAATTGAAGTGCGCATGCGCATCAGCATGGTGTTCCAAAAACCTAATCCATTCCCTAAAACCATCTTTGAAAACGTCGCTTACGGTTTACGTGTGCGCGATGAAAAAAACAACCGCGTGGTGGCCGATAAAGTGGAAGAAGCTTTAAAAGGCGCGTCCCTATGGAATGAAGTAAAAGACCGCTTAAATGACTTGGCCTTTAACTTGTCCGGCGGCCAACAGCAACGCTTGTGTATTGCCCGCGCCTTGGCGACCGACCCAGAAATAATGTTGTTTGATGAGCCGACATCGGCATTGGACCCCATCGCTACCGCCAACATTGAAGAATTGATGAACGAATTGCGCGGAAAATTGACCATATTGGTCGTGACGCATAATATGCAACAAGCGGCGCGGATTTCGGATTACACGGCCTACATGTATTTGGGTGAAATGATGGAATACGGCGACACCGACACCATCTTTACCCGTCCAGTCCGCAAAGAAACCGAAGATTACATTACCGGCAAATTTGGTTAATTGTTTTAACCTCGCCAAAAGCATTTACATAAGGATTACTCATGTCATCTGAACACATATACAAACAATACGATGCCGAACTAGAATCGGTACGCGCTAAGGTCCTAGAAATGGGCAGCTTGGTGGAACAACAGATAGTCGACGCCTTGGAATCCTTGGTTAAATCCAATACCCAATTGGCCGAAAACGTCATCAAAAAAGACCATTTGGTTAATGATCTAGAAGTGCAAGTGGATGAAGACTGCAGTCACATCATCGCCCGCCGTCAACCGGCAGCCAGCGATTTGCGCATGATCTTGATGATGATTAAAACCATCACCGATTTGGAGCGCATAGGCGATGAAGCAACTAAGATTGCCCGCTTTGCGCAAAAAACCCAAGAAACCGATCGCATGTGGACGCCGCGTTTTGCTGAAATCAAAACCATGGCCAACATGGCCCGTGAAATGCTGCACATGGCATTGGATGCCTTCGCCCGTTCGGATTCAGCCAAGGTGTTGGAAATTGCCGAAATGGACCAACAGTTGGACGAGCATTACCAAATGTCCATCCGCCATTTGATTACGTTTATGTTGGAAGACCCTCGCACCATCTCCATGTCCTTGGAAGTGTTGTTTATTGCGAAAGCCATAGAACGCATAGGCGACCACGCGAAAAACATCTCCGAATACGTGGTTTACATGGTGAAAGGTAAAGACGTACGCCACATCAGCATGGATGAAATGTTAGACGAAGTAAGAGACTAGTTCGTACTAGTCACAATAAAAAAGCCAGCATAATGCTGGCTTTTTTATTGGCTGGTCTTAAGTGGCCAATCGAACTTGACCTACTTATTATTGGCCATGCGATTTTGGTAAAACAATTCCAAACGTTGCGCTTGCGTCTTAGCTGTCCAATGGGCCGTAGCGTATTCTAAGCCTTGCCGACCTAACTCAAAACAATGCTCAGGATGGGACAACAATTGCGCGACTTTTTCAGCAAACTTGTTGGGATCATCGGGGGCAATTAATGCGCCCTTGCCTTCAACCAATATGGATGCCGTGCCCAACTCAGCAATCGCCACCACCGGCGTGCCTTGCGCCATGGCCTCCAAGATCACCAAGCCTTGCGTCTCGCTTTTGGAGGCGAACACAAACACATCGGCCGATTGGTAGCAGGCATTCAGCTCGGTAGCGCGGTCCAAGTATCCTATAAATTGCACGCTTTCTTCTATGCCCAATTGCTTGGTCAATTTATGCAAACTGTTTTCCGCTGGGCCTTCGCCTGTTACCACTAGCAAGGCATTGGGCTGTTGTTGCAATAATATTTGGGTCATGTGCAGAAGAAAGTCTATGTTTTTTTCAAACGCGACACGACCGACATAGAGCATCATGGGCCTATCCAAGGCTATGCCGTATTTTTCTCTAAAAGCTTGCCCGTCCGCTTGTTTAAAGCTGTGGGCTTGCAAGCCAGTCGGAATCACCTCTGCCGGCACCGCCACGCCATAGTTACGCAGCACGTCCAGCATGGGTTTTGAGGGCGACACAATGGCGTCCACGCTGTTGCATTGGCGCTTGGAAATAGCCCGTGCCAGGCCTTTGGCCAGCACCTTAGGTAGCCATGGCAAATAGTGATGCAGATAGTCTTCAAAGAAGGTGTGGTAGGTTTCCACGCAAGGGATGCCTAATTCTTTCGACAGCTTTAGGCCCAAGTAATGCGCCACGAACGGCGTGTGCACGTGTATCACGTCGTAGCCTTGTTCGGTTAATTGTGGCAACAAGGCCATGGCTGAGCCAAACTTCATCAACTTATCTTCGGGATCAAAATAAATGCTGCGTGCCGCCACGCGCATGATCCAGGCATCGTCTTCGGTGAGGGATGCGTAATCAGGGGCAATTAAAAGCACGGTGTGGCCTAAGCCCTGCAACTGCTCGACAAAAGTGCGTATGGAGGTGGACACGCCATTGATGCGCGGAAAATACACGTCCGATATGAATAAGATTTTTAATGGCCGGGTTATGCTGCTGTGATTGCTTACGCTGCTGTGCTTGGTCATGGGTGCCTTGTCTGTCATTAGAATGAGATTGGCTACTGATGCTTAGCAAGATAACGCAGCAATATGACACTTTAATGAAAGTAATTAAATTTCGTCATGAAATCATCATGTTTTTGTCACGATTTTTTCATGTGCGGGCGTCACATTACTAGTCATGACTCAGTTAAGCTTTATGCGAAAATGGTGTTGGTGGCTGCCCTGCTGCTTGTATTCAGTGGACGCCAACGCCTGGGGCTTGGTCACGCATTTGTACTTTGCCCAATCCTTGCTTTGGGCCATGCCATTATTGGATCCGCGCCTGCAAGCAGCCATTAAAAAATTTCCAGAATTGGTCATGGCTGGCGCTTGCCTCCCCGACTTAGCCATCATCAGCCACCGCTTTCGCCACACCCACTTATGGGAAAATGCCCAGCAATTGATGCTGTCGGCCAAGACCGAGCAAGAAACCGCGATTGCCATAGGTTACGTGAGCCATCTTTATGTGGACGTGATTGCTCACAACCACTTTGTACCGGCCCATGAAGCCAAGTGGTTTAAGAACGAAATTCTTACCCACATCACCTCCGAATGGGCCATGGACGCGCACTTAGCGCCACTCATCAACACCTCCCCACGGCGCTTAATCACCGAGCACCATGCGCTCCTAAGTCAATTCATGGCTGGCCAATTTAGATGCAGTGTAACGGTCACCTCCGTCGCGTTAAAACGCTTGGCATTTTGGGATAGTGTGTTACGTGGCATACGTTTACCGTATTTAATTTACCGTACAGTTAATGTGTTAGATAAAAAGGTATTTAAGCACTTTGTTTATTACATCGCCAAAACCCAAGTGGCGGTGCAAGACATAGGCTTGGTGTTTAATGGCGACCGTCCCTTGCTGGAACCGGAATTGAAAAACTTAAGCGTGCAACAACTCGATGATTGGCGTGAGGAATGCTTAAGCCACTTGCACATCATGCACCC
>SXLB01000014.1 GCA_005777825.1 Methylotenera sp.
AGTAGTCAAAACCGTAGTCGTTATTGGTGCCGTAAGTAATGTCGGCTGCGTAAGCCGCCCGTTTGGCTTCGTTGGGCATTTGCGACAAGTTTATGCCTATGCTCAAACCCAAAAAGTTATACAGCTTGCCCATCCACTCGGCATCACGCTTAGCCAGGTAATCGTTGACCGTTACCACGTGCACGCCCTTACCGGTTAAGGCGTTTAGATACACCGGCAAAGTGGCGACCAAGGTTTTACCCTCACCGGTGCGCATCTCGCCTATCTTGCCTGCGTTCAACACCATGCCGCCTATTAACTGCACGTCAAAATGGCGCATGCCCAATACCCGCTTACCGGCTTCGCGCACCACGGCAAAGGCTTCTGGCAACAATTGTTCCAAGGTTTCGCCGTTGGCGTAGCGTTGCTTAAACTCTTCCGTCTTGGCTTTTAGCGCCTCGTCAGACAAAGCTTGCATGGCCGGTTCCATGGCATTAATGCTGACTACTTTTTGCGCGTATTGCTTAACCAGTCTGTCGTTACGGCTACCAAATATTCTTTTAAACAACGTTGAAATCATGAAGTGAGGGGCTTTCCGCTTAGAGGATAAATAACTTATAAGTAATGTAGAGGGTTTAGTATTGAGCCCTAGGGCTGTATTTTCTTAAATTAATTCCTGGCATTCAGGTATTTTCTTGGGTCCAGGGCATTGCCGTTTAACCTGATTTCATAATGCAAATGCGGGCCAGTGGATCGCCCGGTGTTACCAACCAGCGCCAGCACTTGACCCTTTTCCACCCTGTCACCCACCTTAACCAGTATTTTGGATGTATGGGCATAGCGGGTTTCAAGGCCAGAGCCATGCGACACGACGACGATTTTACCATAATCGGGCATGGTTTCCGCGGCCGAAACGATACCACCGGCTGCGGCAAAGATAGGCGCGCCAGCATTGGCGGAAAAATCCAAGCCTTCATGGAAGGCTTTGTTGCCGTTAAACGGATCGATGCGCCAACCGTAGCTGGATGAATTGAAGGCCGCGTGTATTGGGCTGCTATTAGGCAGCACCCCTTTAAGCATGCTTTGTTGCAATAGGGTCGCTTCCAATTCGCTTAGGTATTCGGTTTCGAACTCGACCCTGGCGGTCAGCTCGGCGATGTGTTTTTGCAAATCCAACTCGGTGTATGGGCTGCTCAATACCAAGGGGCCACCGCGATTGGCGGCTGACGATTTATTGACTGGCGCATTCGGACTGGGGGCATTGGACTTAGTGAGGGGAGACTGGCCTTTTTTCTCACCGGCTAATTTAGCCAATCGTTCGCTTTGCGCATCCAAACGCATGATGCGTGCTTGCAATTCGCCCATCTGCACCGCATAGGCATCCAAGTGCTTTTGTGGGTCGCCTATATTGAATGAGAATCGAAGTTTAGACGATTTCACCCCCTGTTGCGCCGGCGTATCCTGTGGCACAATCAATAGCAAGGTTAGCAACACCGGCAACACCAGCAATGCCAAGACAATCGCGCTCACCTGAAACACCGAGAGCGTTTTTGCTTTTGCCATACTATTTGAGATAAAAATGATGTTCATTGCACTTCCATTTACCCGTACTTACCTGACCGCCAACCATGCGCCAATTTAACGCACTGCTCAATCAGCCTGAGTTGAAGGGTTTAGCTGCGCACAGCAAAGAAACCCTAGCTGCGCAAAAAATCTGGTTATCGATTGCCCCGGGAAACTTAGGCCAGTTGAGCCACGCTAGCAGCATAAAAAACCAACAATTAAACCTGTATGCCAGCAATAATGCGGTCGCGGCTAAAATCAAACTTTGCATTCCTAGCTTGTTGATTCAGCTAGAAAAGCAAGGCTGTGAAGTTACTGCAATTCGGGTGAAAGTGCAAGTAAAATCTAGCCCGCAAGCCCAGCCCAAAGCCATTAAAAAGCTCAGTAACCATGCCGCTAATGAACTCAATCAATTGGCAAAAAAAGTAAGCGGCAGCGAATTAGCTGACGCGCTGATGAGATTAGCTAGCAAATCCACATAAAAAATAATTGGCTACTCCCAAAGCCTTTAGCAACGGCCATCTCCCTCTCTCAACTGCCGTTTAAAGTTACGCAAACTAGAGGTTGTTCAGCCGACTTATTAGTGTAATAATGGGCCGTTGTTACAAATTATTTACATGTAGTGATACATAAGTAGTGGCAGCGCATTCGAAATACTTGCATTGGTTTGAAAGAAGTGGAAACGCACTTCAAAGGTGTCAATTCGTACTAGTTTTATTTTTAACGTTTTAAACGCAGTTTAATACTTACGTAATTTATAAAAATTTAGATAGGGAGAAGTCATGTCAGTTTCACTAATGATCGCCATAGGCGCTGCTTTCTTAGCAGTCCTGTATGGCCTAGTAATGAGTAAATGGATTTCAGGCTTACCAGCCGGTAATGCCCGCATGCAAGAAATTGCATCCGCCATTCAACAAGGTGCAGCCGCTTATTTAGCGCGCCAATACAAAACCATCACGGTGGTTGGTATCGTATTGGCTGTGTTAATCGGCTTATTTTTAGGCACCACCACGGCCATCGGCTTTGTGATTGGCGCGGCACTATCCGGTGCTTGCGGCTTCATAGGCATGAACGTGTCGGTTAAAGCCAACGTCAGAACGGCACAAGCGGCCACCGGCGGCATTGCCCCGGCACTGGACGTGGCCTTTAAAGGCGGCGCCATTACGGGCATGCTGGTAGTGGGCTTAGGCTTACTAGGCGTAGCCGGTTTTTACGCCTACTTGTTGTCCATCACCCCAGTCGAGCAAGCGGTGGATTTAAATCCATTAATCGGCTTGGCTTTTGGCTCCTCTCTTATTTCCATCTTCGCCCGTTTGGGTGGCGGTATTTTCACTAAGGGCGCAGACGTAGGGGCAGACTTGGTGGGTAAAGTTGAGGCCGGTATCCCGGAAGACGACCCTCGCAATCCAGCCGTGATTGCCGATAACGTCGGCGACAACGTGGGCGATTGCGCAGGCCTGGCGGCCGACTTGTTTGAAACCTATGCCGTGACGCTCATTGCCACCATGGTATTAGGCAGCTTGCTATTAACCAGCGCCGGCGAAGACGGCATCATCTACCCATTGATGTTGGCCGCGGTGTCCATCGTCGCATCCATCATCGGCTGCTTCTTTGTTAAAGCCTCTCCCGGCATGAAAAATGTCATGCCAGCGCTATACAAAGGTTTGGCAGTAGCAGGCGGTTTGTCTTTGGTGGCGTTTTACTTTGTCACCACAAAAATGTTTCCCGAAGGCTTGATGGCTGGCGATTTAGCCATTTCAGCCAATCAATTGTTTGGTGCTTGCGCGGTAGGCTTGATCCTTACTGCGGCTTTGGTTTGGATTACCGAGTATTACACCGGCACCGATTACGCGCCGGTTAAGCACATTGCTCAAGCGTCCACCACCGGTCACGCCACCAATATCATTGCTGGTATCGGTATTTCCATGAAATCCACCGCATGGCCAGTGCTGTCTGTTTGTTTGGCCATTTTTGCTTCTTACCATTTAGGTGGTTTGTACGGTGTGGCTGTGGCGGCAACCTCCATGTTAAGCATGGCCGGTATCGTGGTGGCCTTGGATGCATACGGCCCCATCACCGATAACGCCGGTGGCATTGCCGAAATGTCTGGCTTACCTAAATCCGTGCGTGACGTGACCGATCCATTGGATGCGGTAGGCAACACCACCAAAGCCGTAACCAAAGGTTACGCCATTGGTTCAGCCGGTTTGGCTGCTTTAGTTTTATTTGCTGACTACACGCACAAGTTAGAAGGTGCGGGCATGGTGGCTAAATTTGACCTAAGCGATCCCATGGTGATTATTGGCTTATTCATAGGTGGCTTGATTCCGTTCTTGTTTGCTGCCATGGCGATGGAAGCCGTAGGCCGCGCAGCCGGTGCCGTGGTGGAAGAAGTGCGTCGCCAGTTCCGCGACATCAAAGGCATCATGGATGGCAGCGGTAAGCCAGAATACGGCAAAGCAGTAGACTTGCTGACCACGGCCGCCATTAAAGAAATGATGATTCCATCCTTGCTTCCAGTAGCCGTTCCGGTAGCCGTTGGTTTGTTATTAGGACCAGTGGCTTTAGGTGGCATGCTCATGGGCACCATCGTTACCGGTCTATTTGTCGCGATTTCCATGTGTACCGGCGGCGGTGCTTGGGATAACGCCAAAAAATACATAGAGGACGGCAATCACGGTGGCAAAGGTTCAGAAGCCCACAAAGCGGCTGTAACCGGCGATACCGTTGGTGACCCATACAAGGACACGGCTGGTCCAGCCGTTAACCCATTAATCAAAATCATCAACATTGTTGCCTTGCTGATTGTGCCTTTGTTGCACATGTAAGCGATAAGGAACCTAAGCGAACTATTAGCTCGCTTAGACCCAATTAGGTGATAAAGAATAGGCTGGCCTTCGGGCTGGCCTTTTTCTTAACCAAGCACATTGCGAAAGGAAGCCCAACATGAAAGACAGCTTAATTGTCGGCCTACGCTACCAACACAGTTTTGTGGTGAGCCGGGCGAAAACCGTGCCGGCCATCTACCCAGAATCACCCGACTTTTTAAGCATGCCAGAGGTGTTTGCCACCGGCTACTTAGTTGGCTTCTTAGAATGGGCCTGCATCTTAGCCATTAAACCCCATTTGGATGGACCCCAAGAACAAACCGTGGGTACGCACATCAACGTCAGCCACCTAGCGGCCACGCCCGTGGGCATGACAGTGACTGCAAGCGTGGAGTTGTTAGCGTTGGAGGGGAGAAAATTGGTGTTTGCGGTGGAAGCCCACGACGGCGTGGATTTAATTGCCAGCGGCACCCACGAACGGCATAGCATTAATAGGGAAAAGTTTGACGCTAAATGCTGGGCTAAATTACAAGCCGTGCAAAACCAAAAGCCAGCTTAAAGCACCTGCAGAATGTCGTTGGCTATGTCGGCCGGTTTTTCACCGTAATCCACATACAGCCGAATCTTGCCGGTTTTATCAAACACATACATGCCAGCACTGTGGTCTAGCGTGTAAGTGCTTTTGCCCTTCACTTCGACTTTTTTAGCGTAAATTTTGAAGTTGGCCTGCACCAACTTGGTCGCTGACTCGTCGCCGCGTAAACCAATAAAACGCGCATCAAATGACGGCACAAATTGCGCTAAAACTTCTTGCGTGTCGCGCTCTGGATCTAAGGTGACAAACAGCACCTGCACTTCATCGGCGCGCGGGCCTAATAATTTCATGGTTTGCTTCAGGTCTATCATGGTGGTCGGGCAAACGTCAGGGCAATGCGTGTAGCCAAAAAACAGCACCACCGCTTTGCCTTTAAATTCCGCTAAGTTGCGCGTCTGGCCATGGTGGTCGGTCAAACTTAATTCATGGCCAAAATCCGCGCCCGTGATGTCGGTCGCGACCAATTGCTTGCCAGGCACAGATGGCTGACAAGCGGCCAACACGGTTAGAAGAAAAACTAAGATGAACTGACGCATGAAGAACCCTTGGGTAGTAGTTAAATTAAGCAAAATCTGTGTTTTTAAGTGAATTTGATTTTAACATGCGACAAGAATTACGGCCTTTAGTTTACAATAAGGTTTTTACAAAATTCGTTTATAAGGCAGCAGCATGGCAATTCCAACCTCAATGGCAGACCGCGATGGCGTAATTTGGTATGACGGCAAAATGGTTAACTGGCGCGATGCCACCACCCACGTTTTAACTCACACTTTGCATTACGGCATGGGTGTATTTGAAGGCGTACGCGCTTACAAAACCGACAAGGGCACGGCCATTTTCCGCCTAAAAGAACACACCGATCGCTTGTTTCGCAGCGCGCACATCTTGCAAATGAAAATGCCTTACAGCAAAGAGCAAATAATGGAAGCGCAAAAGGCTGCCGTTAGAGAGAACAATTTGGAATCCGCCTACATGCGCCCCATGGCATTTTACGGTGCGGAAGCGATGGGCATCTCAGCCAAAACCTTATCGACGCATGTCATCGTAGCGGCTTGGAAATGGGGCGCTTACATGGGCCAAGATGCCTTGGATAATGGCATACGCGTTAAAACCTCGTCTTTCTCTCGTCACCACGTCAACATCACCATGTGTAAAGCCAAAGCCAACGGCAACTACATGAACAGCATCTTGGCCCACCAAGAAGCGGCATTAGACGGCTACGACGAAGCCTTGTTATTAGACGTAGACGGCTTTGTGGCCGAAGGTTCGGGCGAAAACATCTTCATCATACGCAACGGCAAACTCTACACACCAGACCTCACCAGCGCATTAGAAGGCATTACCCGCGACACCATCGTGCAACTGGCCGCAGAAATCGGCTTAAGCGTCATAGAAAAACGCATCACCCGCGATGAAGTCTACTCGGCTGACGAAGCCTTCGTCACCGGCACCGCAGCCGAAGTGACGCCCATCCGTGAATTAGACAGACGTAGCATAGGCAACGGCACAGCCGGCCCTATCACCAAGCAATTGCAAAAAATGTATTTTGATGCCGTGACCGGCAAATCGGCCAAGCATGCCGATTGGTTAACCTTGGTATAAACCACCGCATGGCCAAGCAAAAACCCACCATCGTCTCCGCCAAAAACCTGCCGCTGCATTGCCCTACTGCTGCAGTGGCATTGTGGTCGTCGCACCCACGGGTTTTTTTGGATTTAGCTAAAACCGGGCAGGCCACCTGCCCTTACTGCGGCACGCAATACCAATTGAAAGCCGGTGAAGTGCTGGCGCACCATTAAGCTAACAGCCGCCGGACTCCTTAAGGACAGCCATGTTTACATTGACGTTTAGCTTGGATTCGGTGGCCTTGTATGCCCTCAGCGCCAATTTGTTGGCTTTGTGCACCTTTGTTCTAGTGGTTTATGCCGCCAAGAAAAAGAGAGCGTTGGCGCAAGCCAAGATCATCGATTTTGTCACCGAGTACTTCCTTAACACCGGCGTAGAAGTGCTGGTCTCCTGCTCACAAGACCCCGTCAGCAAACAGACGCTCGTGCAGATAGAATCGGCGCCATTAAAGCGCTTTCGCTTTTCCAATATATTGGAAAGCAACCTGATCGGCCACATCGCGCGCATTACCGGGGAAAAAGTAGATAAAATTTATTGGCGCTTTCCGGTGCCACCGCAAAATGACGCCATGTTCACCGAAAAAAGCAGCCCACTGGCAGAAGACGATCCGTATTTATTTGAAATGCGCGCCGCCGCTACCGATGGCTACACCGTGACAGAAATCCCCGCCGAGAAAAGCGCTAAGCGCAGCTAAAAAACGCTCACCTCAGCGTCTTGCCCCCACAGGCGGGCAATCACCGCAGGGGCTTCCACCGCCGCACTGTTAGTCCAAAAATGCACAGCCCCAGGCGCTTGCTCCGTTGCCAACAATCCGCTTTCGATTAAACGGTTTTTCACTTGCTTGGCCACCGCGGCGCCGGTGTCCACCAGACTGACCTTGGGGCCCACCACGTCGCTAATCAATGCCCGCACGAACGGGTAATGCGTGCAGCCCAACACCACGGTGTCGGCTCCTTCGGCCAATAAAGGCGCACAAAATTGTTTAATCAAGTCGCGCGTGGCCGAGCTGTCCACTTCACCGCGCTCTATGCACTCAACCAGACCCGGGCAGGCTTGGGTCACCACCTCCACATTGCGGCCGTAACTTTCCAGCAAGGCGGCAAACTGCGCACTTTTAAGCGTGCCGACGGTGGCCAATATGCCTATGATGCCATTCTGACTGGCTTCGGCCGCCGGCTTCACCGCAGGCTCCATGCCGATAATCGGCAGCGTGTAGCGTTCGCGCATGGCGTCGATGGCCGCCGCCGTGGCCGTGTTGCATGCCACCACCAGTACTTTAGCGCCTTGGCCAATTAAAAAATCGGCCAGGGTAAAACAGCGCGCTTGAATCTCCGCCACGCTTTTATTGCCATAGGGGGCGTAGCGGCTATCGGCCACGTAACGTAAGTGCTCATTCGGTAGCAAATCTTGTATGTGCTTCAACACGGATAGGCCACCCACCCCAGAATCAAACACGCCTATGGGAGCATTGGCGTGGGCTTTTTTGCTAGCAATGTGGTGAGTTGCATTCATGGCCTGGTTGTCATCAGTTACAATGATCACATTATAAACGATTGCAAATGCAAGCTGGCAAGGAGCCGCATCATGGCCAATAGACTGAGTAAAATTTACACGCGCACCGGCGACGATGGCACCACCGGCTTGGGCGACGGCAGTCGCATCAACAAAGACAGCTTGCGCGTGGAAGCCATGGGCGACGTGGATGAGCTCAACTCCATCATAGGCATCATGCTCACCGAAAGCTTGCCGGATAACCTGGTCGGCTCGCTCACGCAAATTCAACACGACTTATTCAATGTAGGCGGGGAAATCTGCATACCCGGCTACGTCATCTTGCAACAAGCGCGCATACAGGATTTAGAAGACCAAATTGATGCCCTAAACGAGCACTTAACGCCACTCAAAGAATTCATCTTGCCCGGTGGTAGCAAAGCCGCCGCAACCTGCCACTTAGCCCGCACGGTCTGCCGCCGCGCCGAACGCAAGCTGGTCGAGTTGCATAGAAACGAAAAAGTCACCGATATTTCCTTGCAATACTTAAACCGATTATCGGATTTATTGTTCGTCATGTGCCGCAGCATAAACAAACAAGCCGGCCGGCCCGACGTCATGTGGGAAAATAAAGCCGGCTGATTTTAAGCTATAATCAGCCCATGATTAAAAAACTGCTAGACCGAATTTTCAACAGCAAATCCGCTAAATCCCTTGCGCATGCCAGCACTACCGTTAACCCCACACACAAAGCCCAGCAGCGCTCAAAATTAACCGCCAACCATGGCCATAAGCAGCCCGATTTGCCGCACCATGGCGCTTTAAGCATAGCCCATAAAACGCATAAGATAGACCGCAATTTACTCAGCAACGCCGCACTAAAAACCACAGAAGGCTTGCACAAAGCTGGCTTTGAGGCTTACATCGTCGGCGGCGCGGTGCGCGACTTGCTGCTCAATCGCACGCCCAAAGATTTTGATGTGGCCACCAACGCCACTCCCGAGCAAGTCAATCGCTTGTTTAGGCGCTCACGCCTTATTGGCAAGCGCTTTAGGCTGGTACACGTCTTATTCGGCGATGAAACCATAGAAGTCTCAACCTTTCGTGGCAGCCACTTAGAAGCCGAGGGCGACGCCAAGGTCACCGACTCCGGTCGCATCATACGTGACAACGTGTTTGGCTCCATCGTAGACGATGCATTGCGTCGCGACTTTACCGCCAACGCCTTGTATTACAACCCAGCCAGTCAAGCAGTATTGGATTTTCACAACGGCTACGCTGACATCAAAGCCGGCATACTGCGCATGATAGGCAAGCCAGAAACGCGCTACGCCGAAGACCCGGTGCGCATGTTGCGTGCCGTGCGACTGTCAGCCAAATTAGGCTTAAAGATAGAAGCGCAAACGCAAGCGCCGATAGCAAAAATGGCCGACTCATTAGCCGATGTACCACCCAGCCGTTTGTTTGATGAAACGCTTAAGTTGTTTCTCTCTGGCCATGCCATGCAAAGCTTAGCCGCCTTGCGTGAGCAGCAATTGCATCACGGTTTACTGCCTATGCTGGACGTGGTGCTCGAGCAAGCCATGGGCGAGCGTTTCATCATGATGGCCTTGGAAAACACCGACCAGCGCATCCTGGCTGGCAAATCGGCCAACCCCAGCTTCTTATTCGCCTGCCTGCTTTGGCATGAAATGATAGTGGCATGGGAACTGCATAAAAAATCCGGTCAGCACTTGATGCCTGCCCTGCACCTAGCCATGAATGAGGTGATTGCCAGCCAAGCCGAAAAATTGGCCATACACAACCGTTACACGGCCACCATGAAGGAAATCTGGGCCATGCAGCCGCGCTTCGAACAACGCGCCGGCAAGCGGCCCTTCGCCTTATTAACCCACCCGCGTTACCGCGCCGGCTACGACTTCTTATTGCTGCGCTGCGAATCCGGTGAATTGCCCATGGAAGTAGGCGAGTGGTGGACGGTATTTGCCAACGCCGACGGTGAAGCGCGAACCGCCATGTTAATGGCCGACAGCGCGCCAAAAAAACGCCGCAGACGAAACCGCAAAAAACCCTCGGCCACGCCTACCGTCGCCGACTAAATCCGGCTTAGCTTAACTTCAAGCATGGCTACGGCATACATCGCACTGGGCAGCAACCTGGATCATCCGGCGCAACAGGTACGCAGCGCCATGCTGGCCATTGCCACCTTAACCGACTGCCAGTTAATCAAGCAATCCTCCCTGTACGAAACGGCGCCGGTGGATTGCCCTGAACACGAGTCGATGCCAGCGCCTAATTTCATTAACGCCGTGATCAAGGTCACCACCAGCTTAAGCCCGCACGCCTTGCTCACTGCACTGCATGCCATCGAAGAGGAGGCCGGCCGCCAGCGCCCTTATGTCAATGCGCCGCGCGTGCTCGATTGCGACTTGCTGCTCTACGATGACTTGGTCATCAACGACAGCACGCTGACCCTACCCCATCCGCGCATGCACCAGCGCGGCTTTGTTTTATTGCCATTATTTGAAATAGACCCGCATGCATCCATGCCAAATCATGGCAAAATAGCAACATTGATCGCGCAACAATCCTTTACGGGTATAAAACGGCAGGGTTAACCTCACATGAGTATTTTTAACAAATTTCCATACATCGTCATAGAAGGACCGATAGGCTGCGGCAAAACCACCTTGGCGAAAATGCTAGCCGATCAATTCCCAGTCGATTATTTGTCGGAAAAAGCCCAAGCCAACCCATTTTTACCGCGCTTCTACCAAGACCCGCAGCGTTATGCCTTGCCTACGCAGCTGTTCTTTTTATTCCAGCGCGCCAACCAAATTGCCGATTTAAACCAACGCGACATGTTTGCCAGACCCATCGTCGCCGACTTCTTTTTAGACAAAGACCCGATTTTTGCCCGCTTAAATTTAAACGACGAAGAGTACGCGCTGTACCACCAAATTTACCAACACTTGCAGTTGAAAGCGCCCAAGCCGGATTTAGTGATTTACCTGCAAACCCCGGTGGATGCCTTGATGGAGCGCATCGAATCGCGCAACGTCAGTTACGAATTGGAAATCCGCCGCGACTACATCGAAGGCTTGGCCAATGCCTACAGTGAGTTTTTTCATAACTACAACACCTCGCCGGTGCTGATGGTAAACAACGAAAAACTCAACATCTTAAACAACCCAGGCGCATTGGATTTATTGCTGTCACGCATTTTGCAGATTAAAGGTCAGCGCGAATTCTTTAATCCTAACTTTGATTAACTCCCAGGCTAGCATGACACTAAACGAACTGGAAAAGTCAGCCCTGAGCGGTGAAAAAATCGCCATGCTCACTTGCTACGACGCCACCTTTGCCAAACTCATGGAAGTGGCCGGAGTTGACATGCTATTAGTAGGCGACTCCTTGGGCATGGTCTTGCAAGGCGCCGAAAACACCCTGAATGTCAGCATGCACCACATGACTTACCACACTAAAAGTGTGGCCGCTGGCGCACCGAATACCGTCATCATGGCGGACATGCCATTGGGCAGTTACGAACACGATGACGAGGCCGCTTACAAAAATGCCGAATGGTTGATACGCTCCGGTGCCCACATCGTCAAAATTGAAGGCGGTGGCAGCAAAGTGAAAACCGCTCGCTATTTAGTCGAACGAGGCATCCCAGTCTGCGCCCATTTGGGCTTTACCCCGCAATCGGTCAACCAATTGGGTGGCTATAAAATCCAAGGCAAAACTGATGAAAGCGCCGCCAAAATTACGGCTGATGCGCTCGCCATGAGCGAAGCCGGCGTGAGCTTTATCGTATTGGAGATGGTGCCGGCCGCCTTGGCTAAAAAAATCAGCGCCAGCATACGCACCCCCACCATAGGCATAGGCGCCGGAGTGGATTGCGGCGGCCAAGTATTAGTTATCCAAGACTTATTGGGCATTTACACTGGCGTAGCCGGAAAAGCGCCCAGTGATTTTAAGGCGCCGCGCTTTGTTAAAAATTTCTTGAGCGACACCAACAGCATAGAAAGCGCCATTCGTCACTACGTACTGGCCGTCAAACAGAAAACCTTCCCGGCCATCGAGCACAGTTACTGATGCAAACCCTAGACAGCATAGCTAAGCTGCATCGTGCGCTTGAGGGTCAGAATTCGGTCGCCTTGGTGCCTACCATGGGCAACTTGCATGCTGGCCACTTGGACTTGGTCAAGCTAGCCAAACAACAAGCCACATGCGTTGTGGTCAGTATTTTTGTGAATCCATTGCAGTTTGGCGCCAACGAAGACTTGGCCAATTACCCGCGCACCTTGGCCGCCGATTGCGAAAAACTCCAAGCAGCCGGCGCCGACATCGTGTTTGTCCCAAGCGTAGCCGAAATGTACCCCGACTTTGATGGGCAAGACCTCAAGCAAAGCATCAGCGTGCAATTGCCCGCCGTGGCCAACGACTTATGCGGCGCCAGCCGCCCTGGGCATTTTGCTGGGGTCGCCACCGTGGTGCTTAAATTGTTCAACCTCGTCCAGCCACAGCTGGCGGTATTCGGTAAAAAAGACTACCAGCAACTGTTTATCATCCGAGAAATGGTTAAACAGTTTAATTTAGCCATCGCCATCCTCGCCGCTGACACCGTGCGCGAGCCCAGTGGCTTGGCCATGAGTTCGCGCAACGGCTATTTAAGCCGCACTGAAAAAGCCCAGGCCAGTCAACTGCACGCTGAATTAGTCAGCGTTTGCGCGCAAATTAAGCAGCAAAGCCACAGTGCAAATTTTTTAAGCCTAGAACAAGCCGCCAGCTTGAATCTACAGCGACAAGGCTGGCAAGTAGATTACGTCGCCATACGCGCGGCCAGCACCTTGCAAGCCGCCAGTGCCCAAGACAGCGACTTAGTAGTCTTGGCCGCGGCCAAGTTAGGCACAACCCGTCTCATTGATAACCTAAGCCTTAAACTGTAAGCTTAAATTTTAGCCAGTCCGCGCCATGGCACGAATTTACCATTGGAACAAAGGCTTATAAGGACTATAATGCACTCCCTTTTAAAACTAGGTTAACCCGCATGCAAAGAACCATGCTCAAATCTAAATTGCACCGTGTGCATGTCACGCACAGCGAACTCGATTACGAAGGCAGTTGCGCCATCGACGAAACCTTGCTGGAAGCTGCGGACATAAAGGAATACGAACAAATCCATATATACAACATCACCAACGGCGAGCGCTTTAGCACTTACGCCATTCGTGCTGAACGCGATTCCGGCATCATCTCCGTCAACGGCGCGGCCGCTCACAAAGCCGCTCCGCAAGACATGGTCATCATTGCCAGCTACGCCGATTACCAAGCCATAGAATTAGAAAATTTCACGCCAAAATTGGTCTACGTAGACCATAAAAACCGCATTTTATCCCAACGCAACGCCATTCCCGTACAGGCCGCTTAATGACAACAGAATTAGATCCAAACAAATCCGACGCCAATTATTTAGAGGGCTTAAAGCTCGCGGTCGTCGACGCCATTGAAGACATCAAGGGCTTTGACATCACGGTCATGGACGTACGCAAACTGACCTCCATGACCAGTTACATGATCGTCGCCAGTGCCACCTCTAGCCGTCAGGCTAAAGCCATCGCCGACAACGTCCGTGAGAAGCTTAAAGAAAAAGGCTACGCCATACGCGGTACCGAAGGCGAAAAAGAAGGCGAATGGGTGTTGGTGGATTTAAACGACATCGTCGCCCACATCATGGTGCCGACCACGCGCGCCTACTACAACCTCGAACAACTTTGGGGCGAGGCAGAAACGCGTCGCGGCCACATCAAAGCCGATCACGGCGCAGCCTAGTTCCCAAGCGACTAGCGGGTTGTAAGCATTGAAATTGCGCATCATCTCGGTTGGTCACAAAATGCCGGCATGGGTAGAAACCGCTTGCCAGGAATACGCTAAGCGCATGCCGCGCGAATTAAGTCTAGACATCATCGAAATCAAGCCGGAGAAACGCGCCGCCGGCAACAGCACCGAAAACATCCAACTCATCGAAGCCAAACGCATCATAGAGGCGGTCGGCAAAGACTATTGCGTCGCCCTAGACGAACGCGGTGCCGAAGTCGGTACCTTGCAATTGGCAGACAAATTGCGCGATTGGCAAAACCAAGGCCGCGACGTGGCTTTGGTCATAGGTGGTGCCGATGGCCTGCACGCCAGCGTCAAGCAAAAAGCCGATTGGCTATGGGCTTTGTCCAAACTCACGCTGCCGCATGCCATGGTGCGGGTGCTATTGGCCGAGCAACTTTACCGAGCACATACGGTCATTAGCAATCATCCCTATCACCGCGAATAAGCATGGCCACCGAACAATACGACAAAGCCCTAGTCTGGTTTAGACGCGACCTGCGTGATTACGATCACGCCGCGCTATACCACGCTCTCAGCGCCGCCCGTCAGGTTTACTGCGTGTTCGTGTTTGATAGCGAAATACTGGACCTACTAAAAAACAAAGCCGATCGCCGCGTCGAGTTCATTTGGCTGGCCGTCAGCGAGCTCAAAACCGCCTTACAAAAACAGGGTGGTGACTTAATGGTTTTACAAGGCCGCGCCAGCGATGAAATAGCCAAATTAGCCAGCCAACTGCAAGTCGATGCAGTGTTCTGCAACCACGACTACGAACCCACCGCTATCGAGCGTGACGCAAAAGTGGCCGCGCGTTTGCAGCAAGCCAAGCGCGCATTTCACCATTACAAAGACCAAGTGATCTTTGAAAAAAATGAGATCCTGACCCAGGCCGGCAAACCTTACGGCGTATTCACCCCCTATAAAAATGCCTGGCTAAAAACCATACAAGACGGGCACTTGCAGCCTTACCCGGTCGACAGCCAAATCAACAACCTCGCCCAAATTAGCCAGCCTAGCGCCCTACCCAGCTTAGCCAGCTTAGGTTTTGCCGCCACCAACTTAAGCGAACTGGGCATTAAAACCGGCATGCAAGGCGGCTTGGCTTTGTTTGACGATTTTAAAAATCGCATGGTGCATTACCAGGATGCGCGCAATTTCCCCGCGGTCAAAGGTGTGTCTTATTTGTCTGTGCATTTACGCTTTGGTACCGTGTCCATCCGCCACTTGTCTCGCACAGCCATGCAAGCTCACAACGCCGGCGCACAAACCTGGCTAAGCGAACTGATATGGCGGGATTTTTACGTGCAAATCTTGCACCATAAGCCCCAACTGGCCGCCGGCCACGCCTACAAAGCCGAATTTGAACACTTGGCTTTTAGCAACGACCCGGCTTTATTTGCCGCTTGGTGCGAAGGCCGAACCGGCTATCCCATAGTCGATGCGGCCATGCGCCAACTTAATAGCAGCGGTTTTATGCACAACCGCTTACGCATGATAGTCGCCAGCTTTTTAGTTAAAGATTTATTGATTGATTGGCGTTGGGGCGAGCGTTATTTCGCTGAGCAGTTAATTGATTTTGACTTCAGTGCCAACAACGGCGGTTGGCAATGGGCAGCCAGCACCGGCTGCGACGCCCAGCCCTGGTTTAGAATTTTCAACCCGACTACGCAAAGCGAGCGCTTTGACCCGGCCGGTAAATTCATACGCCGTTACGTGCCCGAGCTGGCCGCTTGCAGCGATAAAGAAATCCACGCGCCATGGGCTTTATCCAGCGAACGATTGCAGGCACTAAATCTGCGTCTGGGTGTGGATTACCCGAGACCAGTGATCGACCATGCTACCCAGCGCAACCTAGCACTGGCGCTGTATAAAACGGGGTCAAACGCGGCAGAAATGCCAGGGTAAAAATACCACAAGCTAGTGGTAAAAAAGCCGAAAAGCTGGACAACCCAGACCTGCTCGTTTAAAGTAACAGCAGATAAATACGACGACTGCCTCAATTACAAGCGCACGCGGCTGTGATAGAAAAAAAGTCTCGATTAAAGGCGAATAAGATGCAAACAAACACAATGGCTTTGGGTAAAAAATTACTCTTAGTGGCAAGCTTGGCCTTGCTATCGGCTTGCGCCACGCAAGCCAATAAAGACCCCTTAGAAGGCATGAACCGCGGCATTTATAAATTCAATGACGTGGCCGATAAGGCCTTAATCAAACCGGTCGCCTCAGTTTACCAAACCATCACGCCATCACCGATACGCAAAGGTATCAACAATTTCTATGAGAACCTGACCTCACTGACCACGGTGTTCAACGATTTATTGCAATTTAAATTTGCCCATGCCTTCACCGACGCCGGTCGCTTTGTCATCAACAGCACAGTCGGTATTGCCGGCTTCTTTGATGTGGCGAGCATGGACAACGTGTCCAAGCACAAAGAAGACTTCGGTCAAACTTTAGGTCATTGGGGCGTGGCCGATGGCGCATATTTGGTATTGCCTATCTTGGGCCCATCCAGCTTACGTGATACCACTGGTATGGTATTCGATTTAGCCACCACCGATCCGATTGCCTACGCCCACCGTAAAGGCGACGTGCGCTTGCACAACCAATTACGTGTCGGTCAATTGATAGACAAACGTGCTGAGCTTTTAACGGCCACGGATTTGATAGATGAAGCGTCACTGGATCCTTACGCCTTCACCCGCGATGCTTACCTACAACGTCGCGCCAGCTTGGTGCAAGACGGCATAGTCCCAGAAGAATTCATTAAAGACGACGAATAAACCGCAGGGCTTGCGGCTAAGATTACTACTCGCAGGCCACCGTCATACGCTCAATTAAAATTGAGCCCACTTGCTTAGACCCCTGCACCAACACATCCGAACCGATGCCGACTATGCCTTTTAGCATGTCGCGCATATTGCTAGCGATGGTGATTTCCTCCACCGCATGCACAATCACCCCGTTCTCCACCCAAAAGCCGGCTGCACCCCTGGAGTAATCGCCGGTTACCGGGTTCACACCGCTGCCCAATAACTCGGTCACCAACAAGCCGGTGCCCATTTGTTGCAGCATACCGGCAAAATCATGCGAACCAGACTGCACCAGTAAGTTGTGATTGCCGCCGGCATTACCGGTGCTTTTCATGCCTAATTTCCGCGCCGAATAACTGCCCAAAACATAGCCTTGCAAGACGCCGTCTTTGACCAATTGCCTAGGCCGAGTGACCACGCCCTCGCTATCAAAAGGGCTGCTGGCCAGGCCTTTTAGTAGATGCGGGTCCTCGACGATATTGAGTAAGGGGCTGGCTATTTGCTGGCCTAGGCTATCCAACAAAAAAGACGATTTGCGGTACAAACTGCCGCCGGAAATAGCGCTTATCAACGTGCCTATTAAGCCACTGGCGAGCGGCGCTTCAAACAACACCGGCACTTGGCAAGTGCTGATTTTTCTTGAGTGCAAGCGACGCAGCGTGCGCTCACCGGCAATGCGACCTATGTCTTCCACCGCCTGCAAATCATCCGCCGCGCGGGCAGTGCTATACCAATAATCCCGTTGCATGCTGTCGTCCGCCTCGGCAATCACCGAGCAACTGATGCCGTGCCGCGAACTGGGGTAGCCGCCGGTAAAACCGTGGCTATTGCTGTAAGCAAAATAGCCTTCGCCGGTCGACACGCTAGCGCCTTCGGAATTACTGATGCGTTTATCCACCGCCAAAGCGGCCGCTTCGCAGCGCTTGGCTAGATCGATGGCCTCATCAACGGTGATGCCCCATGGGTGATGCAATTGCAAGTCGGGCACGACCGTGGCCATCAAATCGACGTCGGCCAAACCGCAATAAGCATCTTGGGCGGTGTACTTGGCGATGCTGCATGCGGCCACCACGGTGTCTTGCAAAGCTGCCTGGCTTAAATCGGAGGTGCTGGCATGGCCTTTTTGTTGGCCAAAAAAGACCGTGATTGACATGCCTTTATCGCGGTTGTATTCGATGTTTTCCACTTCATTCAAACGCACCGACACGTTTTGGCCCACGCTCAGACTAACTTCTGATTCCGCCGCGCTGGCGCCCTGCTTTTTGGCAAGCATGAGCACGTCCTGCGACATCTGCTTGATTTCATCTAAACCGTAACTAAAACCTGTGTTAGCCATGCCCTGTCCATAGTGAATGTTGTACTGCGTATTGGTAGCCTATTGCTTGGCGCCCGCCTGCGCCGTAAGCCGACAGCACCAATCCAGCAAGGCTGTTATAATACCGCAACATGAAAGCCAAAAAGACAAACAGCGGCACTGATTTTAGCTACGACGCCAATCTGGCCTCAAAATTGAATGCCAACGAGCCCATTAGCAAGACGCAACTCAAAGCCGAGGCCGACGACCAGCAAGCCTTAGGCGTGCGTCTAACCGAGCTGCCTAAAGACAAACTGCTAAAATTAGATTTGCCCGAAGCCGTGCTCACCGCGGTGTTAGACAGCAAAAAAATCACCGCGAACGGCGCGATCCGTCGGCATAAGCAATACCTAGGCCGACTCATGCGCGACATAGACAACGCGCCTATACTGGAGCAATTGGCTAGATGGGACGGCAAACACAGCGCCGAAAACGCCTACTTCCATGGCCTAGAACGCTGGCGCGATCGCATGATTAAAGAGGCCAATGCCTTATCGGAATTCATCGCCCTTTATCCGCAAACCGACATACAGCAATTGCGCACCCTGGTGCGCAATGCGCAAAAAGAATTGGCCGCCGGCAAACCGCCGAAAAGCAGTCGAGAAATTTTTAAAGTGTTGCGCGACGTCACCCAAGAGTCCCAAGACAACAGCGACGCCAATGACGATTACTCGGTGACCCCCAACCTTAGCTAATCCATAGAGCAAATTCATCATGGAAAACACTGCCAGCATTTTGCATGCCAAAGAAATACTCTTCTTACTCGGCCTGATCCTTGGCGTGGGCACGGCCAGCGGCTTTATTGCTCGGCTGATAAAAATCCCCGATGTCGTCTTGTTTTTAGTGGCCGGCATGCTGCTGGGCGGCGGCGGCTTTGGCGTCATAGCGGTGAAAGTCGATTCCACTATAAATCAATTGGTTTTGATTTTCGGCTCTTGCTACATTCTGTTTGACGGTGGCGCCAGTGTGCGCTTAAACGTGCTCAAATCGGTTTGGCCTAGTCTGCTGTCCATGGCCACTGTGGGCGTGTTAATCAGCGCCGTGGCCACCGCTGTTGCCGCCCAATATTTTCTGCAACTGCCTTTTATTTTCGCTTTGTTGTTAGGCGCGGTCATTGCTTCCACCGACCCGGCCACCTTGGTGCCGGTCTTTAGGCAAGTCAAAGTGCGAGCAAAAGTAGCGCAAACCGTCATGAGTGAATCGGCTTTTAACGATGCCATGGGCGCAATTTTAACCTTCGCCGTGTTAGGTATTGCCCTATCCGGCGGCGAGTTTTCAGTCGGCGCTAACCTAGTGGCACTGCTGCAACAATCGCTTTTAGGCATACTCGGCGGCGCGGTTTTTGGTTATGTCGCGGCCGTGATTATCGCCCATGAAAAACTTAGCTTTTTATCCGAATATGCTCCAGTGGTCACCTTAATGGCCGTAGCCGGCGCTTACCTCAGTGTCGATCAATTGCATGCCAGCGGTTTCATGGCGGTGTTCGTGTTTGGTATGGTGCTGGGCAATAAAGACTTGCTGGGTTTTCAAATGCCGACTGAAGAAGCTAATAAGCTGGAGGATTTCATCTTAAGCACCTCATTGATGATGCGCATGTTCATATTCATCTTGCTCGGTTCGCAAGTAGACTTCGCCTTATTGCAGCAGTATTTCTGGGGAGCATTGGCCGTGGTTGTAGCCTTCATCTTCTTGTCACGGCCCTTAGTGGTGTTCGCTTGCACGCTGCCCAATCGCAAGGCCAACTGGACGCTTAAAGAACGCTTATTCATGTGTTGGACGCGCGAAACCGGGGTGATTCCAGGCGCATTAGCCGGCATGTTGGTGGGTATGGACGTGCCTTACAGTGACGTCATCGCCGCAGTAACCTTCATGGCGATTTTGCTGACCATTTTATTGCAAGCCACCAGCACCAAGTGGCTTGCGCAAAAACTCGATCTACTTGAGGATTAAATTCTTACTCGCTGACTAGCGTCTAGCGTTTAAGGCGACGCTGGTCTTCACCACCTCTCCATTGTGTTGCAGCTCTATTGCCACCGTTTGGCCAGCATAGCGTTTAACCGCCGCGAACAAATCGTCTGGTTTATTTAAGGTTAGATCGCCTATTTTCAATAAGCTGTCGCCTTTAACGATATTGGCTTTAGCGGCCGGCGATTCTTTAATCACCGCAAGAATTTTTAAGCCTGGCTCGGCTTGGGCTTTTTCATTTTCATCGCTGGCCGCTTTCACCAATTTAATGACGTGCACACCCAATAATGGCGTGGGCAATTTAGCCCAATAGCTGGCGTAATAGTTATACACAGTCGGCTCTTCCACCAAGTCTTTTTCGTCTATCTCGCCGCCTGTTTTAGCCGCTTGTTTGATTAAATCGAATTTGGCGCTGCCGGTTTTGGCGGAGCCGTATTTACGGTAAACCAATACTGTGTCGGCTTTGATGCTTTTACCAAATTGCAAGGCCCCTTCCACGGGCGCGTCGGTGCCGGAAAAACCGGTGGAACCCATCATGTCGTAACCGTCTTCCAGCATGCTGATGTTGTCATCCTCTTTGTGATTGCTTAAGAGCATTTTGGTATCCGGTTGCGCACTTAAGGATTTCAGCGAACTGGTATTTTGCGCTTTGTAATTTTTTGCATAAGGGTTGGCTTCGGCCGCCATAAGCTGACTGCAAAGCAACAATGTGCCGGCACTTAATAGCGCAAACAGCATGAATGTTTGCTTGGTGAATAATGCCGGCTTAGCCGCGGCGGTGCTCACTGATTGAGAGTCTGGGGTGCGCATAAAAAAGTCCTTTAATGTTGGTAATGGTATGATTAAGCCTTAAAGCTCAACTACTGACAAACAGATGACAAAAGAATTCATTAAAATTGGTTTAGTTTCCATTAGTGACCGTGCCAGCCAAGGCGTATACCCAGATTTAGGCCTACCGTCCTTGCAAACTTGGCTGGAATCGGCCGTCACCAGCCCGCTTAGTTTCGTGCAACGCCTGATTGCCGATGAGCAAACCGAAATTGAAGCCACCTTAAGCCAATTGGTCGATGAAGAAAACTGCCATTTGGTTTTAACCACAGGCGGCACTGGCCCGGCCTTGCGTGACGTCACCCCGGAAGCCACTCTAGCCGTGGCCGATAAGGTCATGCCTGGCTTTGGCGAGCAAA
>SXLB01000015.1 GCA_005777825.1 Methylotenera sp.
AGCATCGATTCGCTCTATGGATGGGTGCGCGAACGGCGGAAGGCACCCGCGATGCGGGACGCGGACGTGAGTCAGGCGGCGGAAGTACGGCGGCTGCAGGCGGAGCTGCGGCGCGTTGTCCTGCAATTCGCAATCGCCATTGGTGGCGCAGGTCAAACAATCCAAGGGGTGGTCGGAAATATACAATTCCATGGTGCCACGGCGAATGTCGGCCAACTTGGCCGTTTGCGTGTGCACTTTGATGCCCTCCGCAACCGGCGTCGTGCAAGAGGCGGGGTAACCTCGGCGCCCCTCAATTTCGACCACGCACAAGCGGCAAGAGCCAAATGGCTCCAAACTATCGGTCGCACACAATTTAGGCACGTTAATCCCGGCCATGATAGAGGCCCGCATGATGGATGTGCCTTCAGGCACGCTTATTTCCCTGTCATCTATGGTCAAGGTCACTTGTTTATTTGACAAGCTGGCTGGCGTGCCATAATCCAATTGGTCATCGTAATTGGTGCGGCTGTGTTCAGGCTGATGGGTGGGGTTGTATTTAATGTCGTCCATGACGCTCTCCTGTGCAGTTTAAGCCAAGCTAAACCGCGGCATCTTTAATGTTGAAATCTGCTGGGAAATGGTTAATCGCGCTTAATACCGGGTACGGTGTCATGCCACCCAATGCACAAAGCGAGCCATTTAACATGGTGTTACTAAGGTCGCGCACCAACTTGATGTTTTTAACACGATCGGTGCCGGCTATGATTTTATCCATTACTTCCACACCACGGGTCGAGCCTATACGGCATGGTGTGCATTTACCACACGATTCAATCGCGCAAAATTCAAAGGCATACCGCGCCATTTTGGCCATATCGACCGTGTCATCAAACGCCACGATACCCCCATGACCCAGCACCGCCCAAATGGCAGTAAAGGCTTCGTAATCCAAAGGCGTGTCGAATTGCGATTCCGGTAGAAACGCGCCCAAAGGACCGCCCACTTGCACAGCTTTGATAGGTCGGCCACTGGCTGAACCGCCGCCATAATCGTAGAGCAGTTCGCGTAAGGTAATGCCGAAGGCCAATTCTACCAAGCCGCCTTGTTTAATGTTGCCGGCCAATTGAATAGGCAAGGTGCCGCGCGAGCGACCCATGCCATAGTCAGCATAATATTGGGCGCCTTTATGCAGAATAATCGGCACCGTGGCCAATGAAATGACGTTGTTCACCACAGTCGGCTTGCCAAACAAGCCCTCAATCGCAGGCAATGGCGGCTTAAAGCGCACTAAGCCACGTTTGCCTTCCAAACTTTCCAACAAAGAGGTCTCTTCACCGCATACATAAGCCCCCGCCGCACGGCGAACTTCTAGCTTAAAATCATGCGATGAGCCGATTATGTTGTCGCCTAAATACCCAGCCTGTTGCGCTTTAGCGATGGCTTCATTTAATACCGCAAGCGCGTGCGGGTATTCCGAACGCAAGTAAATATAGCCTTGTGTGGCGCCAACGGCGATGCCCGCGATGGTCATGCCCTCAATCAACACATAGGGGTCATTTTCCATGATCATGCGATCTGAATAGGTACCGGAATCGCCCTCATCGGCATTGCAAACTATGTATTTTTGATCGGCTGCACAGCCTAATACGGTGTTCCATTTAATGCCAGTCGGAAAGGCGGCCCCGCCACGGCCACGTAAACCGGAATCGGTCACGGTTTTCACTATGTCTGCCGCCGATAATTTCAAGGCGTTCTTCAAGCCTTGATAGCCATCGTGCGCCAAATAATCTTCTAGTGACACCGGGTCGGTAATACCGACACGGGCAAAGGTCAGGCGTTGCTGTTGCTTGAGCCAAGCCAACTCCTCGGTCAAACCTAAATTTAATCGGTGTGCCTTGGCGCTAGCAGCCTCTGTATTTAAAAAATCAGCCTCAAACAAGCCGGATACATCGGCAGCTTTTACCGGCCCGTAAGCCACTCGACCTTTATCGGTGGCCACTTCCACCATGGTTTCTAACCAGTAGAGGCCACGCGAACCGTTACGAACTAGGGTCACGGCTATGCCGCGCTTAGCCGCTTCTTGGCTAATGGCACTCGCTACTTTTTCCGCCCCTACCGACAGGGCGCTGGAATCGCGTGGTATGTAAACTATCGTGCTCATACTAAGCCTGCGCCTCCGTTTTTTTGGCATCTTGAATTAAGGCCTCTAAATCGGCTTTGCTGACGCGTCCAAATATTGCCTCATCCAGCATCACCGCCGGCGAAAGTGCGCAGTTACCAAGGCAGTAAACAGGCTCCAATGTAATCGCCTGATCTTGACTGGTTTCGTGGTAATCAATGCTTAAGCATTGTTTGGCATGGGCTTCCAAACCCTCGGAACCCATGGCTTGACAGGATTCGGCTCGGCATATCTGCAGCACATGACGACCGGGTTTGTGCGTTTTAAAGTGATGATAAAAGCTCACCACGCCATGCACTTCAGCCACTGATAAGGCAAGGGCTCGGGCTATTTTTGGGTAGACGGATTCGGGTATATAGCTGAGCTCGTCCTGAATAGCATGCAACAAGGGCAACAACGCCCCTGGCATTGATTTATATTGCGCGATCAGTTGATCTAATTTCTCAGCCCATCCTGCTTGCACGCTTGCTTGGTTGATAAGGGTATCCTGCAACATCACTCTCCAAAACTTCATACACGGTATTTTTCTAGCCGTAAGTATAATACACTTGCTACTAGCTATCCATTACGACAAGACCTGATAAATAAAGTGCCGCCTACCGTTCAACAATTAACTGACCAACACGGTCGCATCGTCGATTACATTCGACTGTCTATTACCGATAGGTGCGATTTTAGATGCGCCTATTGCATGGCTGAAGAGATGACATTTCTACCGCGCGATGAAGTCTTGAGCCTAGAAGAGTGCGCTCGCTTGGTCAAAATCTTCGTCGGTTTGGGCGTGAGCAAAGTGCGCATCACCGGCGGCGAACCTTTGGTGCGTAAAAATGCACTTTGGTTATTTGAGGAAATTGGCCAACTTCCCAAGCTAAAAGAGTTAGTGCTTACTAGCAACGGAAGTCAATTATACAAACAAGCAGCCAACTTAAAGCGCGCAGGGGTTAAGCGCATCAACATCAGCTTAGACAGCTTAGACCCGATCCGTTTTAAACGCATTACTCGCACCGGCGAGCTCGATCAAGTCTTAGCCGGCATTCAAGCTGCCAAGCAAGCTGGCTTTGAAAACATTAAACTAAATACGGTGCTCATGCGTGGCGTCAATGACGACGAAGCCGTGCCCTTGGTTCAATTTGCCATAGACCAAGGCCTAGACATATCCTTCATAGAAGAGATGCCCATAGGTGAAGTGCAACACAATCGCTTATCGACTTTTTGCAGCAATGAAACCACCTTAAAAACCCTGCAAGCCGCCTTCCCAATGACGGCCAGTTATAAAAACACAGGCGGGCCGGCACGCTACTGGCAACTCGCGAACAGCCCCAGCAAAATAGGCTTTATTTCACCGCACAGCCATAACTTTTGCGAGCAGTGCAACCGCGTACGCATCAGTTGCAAGGGCGAACTGTATTTATGTTTAGGCCAAGACGATAAGATTGAACTGATGCCGCTGTTGCGTGCTCACCCTCATAACGACCAAGCCATCATTGCCGCCATTTTAGCCAGCATGGCCATTAAGCCACTGGGTCATGATTTTGATTTAAACCGCCATCAGCCTGCTGTGGTGCGCTTCATGTCGCATACCGGCGGCTGAGTCATGGCTATCAGCGCCATTATTTTGGCTGGCGGACGGGCCACCCGCATGAACGGCATAGACAAGGGCTGGGCCTTATTCAACCAGCGCGCGCTGATTAGCCACGTTATTTCCCGCTTATCGCCGCAAGTAGATGAAATTATCATCAATGCCAACCGTGAACTGGATCGATACGCAGCGTTAGGCTACCCAGTTTGGTCAGACAGCTACCCCGACTTTGTCGGCCCACTGGCCGGCATCAGCCTAGGTTTGCAGCATGCAAAACAAGAATACCTATTAAGCGTTCCCTGTGACTGTCCCTTGCTGCCGCTGGATTTAGCCGAACGCTTGCTGGCCGCATTAAACCAGCATCAAGCGCAGATTGCCGTAGCCAGTTGCCATGGCCGCAGCCAGCCGGTTTTCTGCTTATGTAAAAAAAGTGTTTTAACTACGCTGCACGCCTACTTGCAACAGGGCAACCGCCGCGTGAGTGACTGGCAAAAAAGCCTAGCTTATGTAGAAGTGGATTTTAGCGACAAAGCGCAGGCATTTATTAATTTGAATACCGCAGACGACCTGGCTGCTTTAGAATTACAGCTATCCAATTAAGCTCGCTTTAACCGCCACTATGCCCAATAAGCCAAACCCAGCGTCACGCTTACCTAGCCTCATGGAAGATTACGACCCCAATGCCATGTCGGTGGCCAAGGCCAAACTATTCATCCAATCGCACCTTAGTCCTCTGACAGCCTGCGAACAAGTGCCCATAAAAGACAGCCTTGGCAGGGTGTTGGCACAGGCGGTTTTATCGCCAGCACAGGTGCCCAATTACGACAACTCGGCCATGGATGGCTACGCGTTTAACAGCTTAGATATCGCTGCTGAAGGCCAAATTGAATTAAGCTTGATAGGCACAGCCTACGCTGGCAAGGCTTTTGATCAGCCGGTGCAACGAGGTCAATGCGTGCGTATCATGACCGGCGCCATGATGCCGAATGGAACGGACAGCGTTGTCGTTCAAGAAAAAGTCCGTTTAGATGGCGACAGCGTCAGTTTCTCCAAGCCGGCCAGCAGCAAAATGAACGTGCGTTATGCCGGCGAAGATTTAAGCTTGGGTCAAACCGTATTAGCCACTGGCCATCTCATGCAAGCGGCAGACCTTGGCTTACTGGCCTCACTGGGCATTGCTCAAATCACTGTATACCGCAAACTTAAGGTGGCGTTCTTTTCCACCGGTGACGAATTAGCTGACATAGGTCAGCCTCTAAAAATAGGGCAGGTTTACGACAGCAACCGCTACACCCTACACGGCATGTTAAGCCGTTTAGGCGTTGACATCATTGACTTAGGTGCGATTGCCGACGACCCCGACTTGCTAGAAAAAACCTTGTTAGCCGCCAGCCAACAAGCCGATGTCGTGATCACCAGTGGCGGGGTGTCGGTCGGCGAAGCCGACCACATGAAAATGCTATTAAGCAAGCACGGCCAAGTGCTGTTTTGGAAAATCAACATGAAACCCGGTCGGCCGCTAGCCTACGGTAAAATCGGCGATGCGCATTATTTTGGCTTACCTGGCAACCCAGTAGCCGTCATGGTGACTTTCTACCAATTTGTGCGCGTAGCCTTGCTCACGCTGATGGGGCAAACGCCAGTCCCGCCCCTACCCACTTTCAACGTGGTGTGCACGGAGCCCATAAAAAAACAAAGCGGCCGCTGCGAATTTCAACGTGGCATACTCAGCATGAATCAAAATGGCTGGTGGGAAGTTAAGCCAACAGGCAACCAAGGTTCAGCCATATTAAGCTCTATGTCTAAGGCGAATTGCTTTATTGTGCTTGATGAGCAGACTGGCAACCTAGACGCAGGAGCGACCGTCGCTGTGCAAGTATTGCACGGCCTTATTTAGCCTAAGCAAAAGACAGAATTTAAAGCCTTGCAGCCGGCATATTGCGGCAGCATGTTGTATAATTTTTCATCCTTAAACTTGCCTGCGCATTAATTTAAATTAGACCTAATACTGCTTTTGAATTTCACCCTGAACAAGCTAAACACCCACCCCAGTGATTCGAGCCAGCCCACCCTGATGTGGGCTTTAATCGGCTCCTTAATGCTGCATGCTTTTATTGCGCTGGTGCTGCCCAACTTTGCCATGGATGCACCCAAGCAAGACACCTTGGTGGTGGAACTCGTGCAACAAGCACCGCCTCCGCCACCGCCTCCTCCCGAGCCGCCAAAACCCGAACCCATCAAACCTAAACCACAAATTAAACCGATGGTGAAACCGGTGGTGGTGCCTACTGAAATAAAAAACGAACCCACGCCACCCCCTCCCCCGCCGGAAGTGATTGCCACTGCCCCACAGGTTGACGCCCCGCCGCCCAAGACGCCGCCGGTTGCTATCGTGCCACGTGAACCGCCTAAACCAGTGGTGGTACCAGTCGACACCACTGAAGCGCGCGATAATTACGACAACGCTTTGTGGTCAGCCATCGTCAAACACAAACAATACCCACGTATTGCACAAATGCGAGGCTGGCAAGGTGAAGCCATCGTCGAACTGCAAATCGACGGCAACGGCAAGCTTAAATCTAAAAAAATTATCCAGTCTAGTGGTCACGAAGTGCTGGATAAGCAAGCCTTGGACATGGTAGAAAAAGCACTGCCCTTCCCCGCACCACCAGAAGTCTTGCGCGGCAGCAACTTCAGCGTCAAAGTGCCGATCGCTTTCAAATTAGAATAGCGTCCATAGCGCCCAGTCGTATCATGCAAAAAAATAAATCCCTAAAAGACCTGCTACTAATCCACGAGCTGGCATTTATTTTACTGATTATTTTAGCCGCGACGGCCGGTGCCATTGGCATACACCTATGGGAAAAATCCAGCCAAGAGGCAACCCGCATTAGTTCATTGGTCAGCGAAGTGCAACAGACACGGGGGGATTTATACCGGCAAATGAAAGAATTGTTTGACGCCTATTTTCTAGAAGACGAAACGGCTAGGGAAGAATACGACAACTTTACCGCATCGGTTGAGAATCACTTCCTGCAATTAAAAAAAATTGCCGTGGGCCCAGAGGAAATTCAAGCCATAGCCGCCTTGCAAAGCAATTACCAAACATTTGTTGTCGAAGCACCGGCCTTATTTGATGCCTACCAACTGTCTTCTAATGCTGCCAGTAAACGCGCGATTAATACTGACATTGAGACTGGCTTGTTTCATCGTCATGAAGTCATCTTGGCACACACCGAGCGATTGCTGAATCAAAAGCAAAAAGAATTAAACCAACAGCTTAGCAACACAAAGCGCATCGCCATCTTACTGCTCATCATTCCCTTAATGCTCGCCATCTTGCTGCTTATTTTTTCACGGGTATTTTTAAAGCGGGCCATCGTGCAGCCCATACAAGGCGTATTAAAAGCCACCGCGGAAATCAGTACCGGCAACCTCCATCATAGGGCGCCAGAGGAGGGGGTGGCGGAACTGGCTATGGTGTCACAAGCCATAAATGTCATGGCGAATAAATTGAGCTCCAGCCAAGAGGCCTTGGTCCGCAGCGAGAAGCAAGCCGCTCAGGGTCTGTTGGTGCCCATGTTAGCCCACAATATACGCAATCCATTGGCCAGCATAAGGGCTATCTCACAAGTCATGGACGGGCCAGAACAAGACAAAGAAACGCGCAGCGCTTTTAAGGACATCATAGACACCGTGGACCGATTGGAACGCTGGACAGGTTCACTGTTAGCCTACCTACTGCCACTTAAACCGCAGGCACAACACAGCCAATTAAAAGACATAGTGGAAGGCGCTTTGGCGCCCTTGCAGCAAAAAATAAAAGCCAAATCCATACAGCTAAGCTTACCAAAATGGCCAAAAAACAATGCTGTCCACACTGACCACCATCTGCTTGAACAAGTCATCTACAATTTGCTATTGAATGCCATAGACGCATCCAATAAAAACAGCGCAATAGACATCGTGGTCGAGATGAAGCGACAAACATTCAGCTTGCAAATACTAGACCGTGCCGGCGGCATGCCGTTTAAACCAGACCCCAGCGCCATCAGCGCGCCCTCTACTAAGCGCTTTGGCACCGGCTTGGGCATTCCCTTTGCTTTCAAGGTGTGCGACGCCTTGGGTGGCGAATTGAACTTTGCCGCACGGCCCGAAGGCGGTACCGTCATCACCATGCAACTGCCCGTGTGAAGGCCGCATTCAAATAAATACAATTCAGCACAAATACTGTCATTTTAATGAACTAGACTATTGCCTTAATTGGTCTTTTTATCAACAATGGTAAAAGACTTAACCCCTCATGGAAACACTATGCAAAATAATGCTGTACCGGATTTTCAGTTGGCTGCAACAGGCAATACCACCTTTCAACTATCCCAGTACCTAGGCAAAAATATCGTCCTCTACTTTTACCCCAAAGATGCCACCCCAGGTTGCACCACGCAAGGCGTGCAATTTAGAGATGCGTATGCCCATTTTCAAGCACTGAATACGGTTATTTTTGGCATCTCACGCGACAGCATCAAATCCCACGAAAATTTTAAATCAAAGTTCACTTTCCCTTTTGATTTGTTGGCAGACACAGAAGAATTAGCCTGCAGTCTGTTTGGCGTGATTAAAATGAAAAACATGTATGGCAAGCAGGTTCGCGGCATAGAGCGCAGCACATTTGTTATCGACAAACAGGGCATCTTGGTCAAAGAATGGCGTGGCGTAAAAGTAGACGGTCACGTGGCCGAGGTGCTTGATTTTGTGCACTCCCTTTAATATATGCCCTTACAATTCTCATCCTTCGCAATCAAACACTAAAAAATAGAAAGTAACTTATGGCTAAAAAACCCTTAACCCAAACCAAACTTTTTGTGCTTGATACCAACGTACTAATCCACGACCCATCCAGTTTATTCCGTTTTGAAGAACACGATATTTTCCTGCCCATGGTCACCTTGGAAGAGCTGGATAACAACAAAAAAGGCTTAACCGAAGTCGCCCGCAGCGCGCGTCAAGCAAGCCGCAATTTAGAGAGCATCGTTGGCGCGGACTTGATCAACCTAGATTTAGGCTGCCCACTGAGCATCAACGGCAACCGTCAGCAGATGGGCCGCTTGTTTTTGCAAACCAAAGAAATCACCGTTGAACTGCCAGGATTGGCTGGCAGCAAAGCCGACAATCAAATCTTAGGCGTGGTGTTTGATTTACAACAACACAACCCTCAGCGCCAAGTCATACTGGTCAGCAAAGACATTAACATACGCATCAAAGCTCGCGCCATAGGCATGTTGGCAGAAGATTATTTCAACGACAAAGTCTTAGAAGACACCGATCTTTTATACAGCGGTATGACCGAGCTGGCAGCCAATTTCTGGGAAACCCACAGCAAAGCCATGGAATCATGGCAAGAAGCCGGACGCATGTTTTACCGTATCAACGGCCCCTTATGCAAATCGTTTCTAGTTAACGAATTCGTTTATTACGAATTTGAAAAACCATTTCATGCCATCGTGCGCAGCGTGGATGGCGATTCAGCGGTGCTAGAGGTGGTCAAAGACCACCTACAAGCCAAGAACAACGTTTGGGGCATCAATGCCCGTAACCGTGAACAAAATTTCGCCTTAAATTTATTGATGGATCCTGAAATCGATTTCGTCACTTTGTTGGGTCAAGCCGGTACCGGCAAAACCTTGTTAACCCTAGCCTCCGCTCTTACGCAAGTGCTGGACAGCAAAATCTATTCCGAAATCATCATGACCCGTGTCACCGTCTCCGTGGGCGAAGACATAGGCTTCTTGCCGGGAACAGAAGAGGAAAAAATGGGTCCATGGATGGGCGCCTTGGACGACAACTTGGACGTATTAAACAAAAGCGACGACACCGCCGGCGAGTGGGGACGGGCAGCGACGCAAGACCTCATACGCAGTCGCATTAAAGTTAAATCCCTAAACTTCATGCGCGGCCGCACCTTTTTGAATAAATTTTTGATCATAGACGAAGCGCAAAACTTAACACCCAAACAAATGAAAACACTGATTACCCGTGCAGGTCCAGGCACTAAAGTAGTGTGTTTGGGTAACATCGCGCAAATTGATACGCCCTACCTAACCGAAGGCAGCTCTGGCCTAACCTATGTAGTGGATAGGTTTAAAGGCTGGGGACATAACGGCCACATCACACTAATGCGTGGTGAACGCTCGCGCTTAGCCGACTTTGCAGCAGAGGCCTTGTAGCCTACTCATGAAAAAAGGCTTTTACACGCTGTTAATGGCGCAATTTTTATCGGCGATTGCCGATAATGCCTTGCTGTTTGCAGCCATTACCTTACTCGCCAAATTGCAGGCGCCGAGTTGGCACGAACCCTTGTTGCGTGAGTTTTTCATTATTGCCTACATAGTCTTGGCGCCTTTTGTCGGGCCCTTTGCGGATGCCTTACCCAAAGGCCGCGTCATGTTCATTAGCAACGGCATCAAATTCTTTGGTTGCTTATTGGCATTTTTGGGCGTCCCGCCCCTTTACGCCTACGCCATAGTCGGCATAGGGGCGGCGGCTTACTCGCCTGCCAAGTACGGCATATTGACTGAAATGTTGCCTAGCCATCAGTTGATTAAAGCCAATGCCTGGATGGAAGGCACCACCGTGACCGCGATTATATTGGGGCCGGTATTTGGTTCGACCATAGCCGCCAATGACCCGTATTTTGGCATAGCCGTGATTGCGGGTATTTACTTGCTGGCGGCCATCTTTAACCATTACATACCCAAAGTGCCCATCGATCACAAAATGCCACAGCGCAATTTTGTATTTCTCATGCGCGATTTTTGGCATGCGTTTACCACCTTATGGCGGGATCCGCAGGGTCAGGTATCCTTAGCCGTCACCACCTTATTTTGGGGGGCGGGCGCCACCTTGCAATTCGTTATTTTGCAATGGGCAAAAGAGATACTACACATGGAACAACAAGCCGCCTCCATATTGATTGCCATAGTAGCAGTCGGTATCGCCATAGGTTCGGTTGGGGCATCCTTGTTTGTGAAATTGGAGAATGCCGTTAGAGTTCTGCCAGCCGGCATCTTAATGGGCTTTTTAGTCATCAGCATGGCCTTGGTCAACAGTTTAGAAATCGCCACGGTGGTGCTGTTTTGCATAGGGGTATTGGCAGGCTATTTTTTGGTGCCACTCAACTCACTGTTGCAACACCGCGGCCATACCTTACTGGGAGCAGGCCACTCGATTGCCGTGCAAAACTTTAACGAGAACATCGGCATACTGGTCTTGTTAGGCATATACACGCTGATGAAGCATCAAAATTTAGCCATCAATGCCATTTTGATCATCTTTGGGCTGTTTGTCAGCCTTGCCATGGCCCTTATCTACAAACTCTACCAAAAACACGCGCCAGCTAAGCTTTAATGCAATTTCACGTGCGCCTCGGTGCGGCGGTTAATCATGCGCGCCAGTGTTTGCAAGGCCATGCTCCAAAAACCGTGCAAGGCCATTAGGTGCATCTTATACAAGGACTTGTACATCAGTCTGGCAATCAAACCTTCTATAAATAAACTGCCGCCAGATAAGGAGCCCATCAAATTACCCACTGTGGTGTACTTGCCCAAATTCACCAATGAACCGTAATCGACGTAGGTATACACGGGCAAGTTTTTCTTTCCAGCCACTCTGCTTTTTACCGTTTTAACCAACATGCTGGCCTGTTGATGCGCAGCTTGTGCCCTTGGTGGCACATTCTCTTGGCCAACGCCCTCCGCCCTGGGGCAAGCGGCGCAATCACCAAAGGCAAATACGTTATCATCCCGCGTGGTTTGCAGGCTGCGGTGGACCACCAATTGATTAATGTGATTGGTTTCCAATCCACCAATATCTCGCAAAAAGTCCGGCGCTTTTATCCCGGCTGCCCATACCACTAAGGCCGAAGGAATGAATTTACCACTGTGCGTATGAATCCCATCTTGACTCACCTCGGTGACGCGCTCCCCGCTATACAAGTGCACATTGAGCTTACTGAGTTCCAATTCCACCAAATGCGATAGTTTGGCCGGCAGCGCTGGCAACACGCGGTCGCTGGCTTCGACCAATGAAATTTTAATGTCACGATCGGCATTGATTTTATCCAGCCCATAGGCGGCTAACTCACGGGTGGTATTGTGCAATTCGGCAGCCA
>SXLB01000002.1 GCA_005777825.1 Methylotenera sp.
CGCAGCATGGAGTTGGTGCAAGTGGCGACCGGTTACCGCTTTCAAGCGCGTGCGGAATTTGCGCCTTATTTGGCCAGATTAAACCCCGAGCGGCAGCTTAAATACTCGCGTGCCGTGATCGAGACGCTGGCCATCATTGCTTACCGTCAACCGGTAACACGCGGTGACATCGAGCAAATACGCGGCGTGACCATGAACCCGACTATCATGCGTCAATTGCAAGAACGCGATTGGATAGACGTAGTGGGCCAGCGTGACGTGCCTGGGCGACCTTCTTTGTATGCCACTACCAAGCATTTCTTAGATGACTTTAATATCGTGTCCTTGACCGAATTGCCTGCTATGGCGGATTTTGCACAGCAAGAAATCGCTTTTCCTAACGACGACGAAGTGTTTATCAAGACCTAGTCCAGTATTAAACTCGGGTTTGTGCCTGATCTGCGGTAAAATGCCCACTTATTCTGATTAGTTTATTCCTATGGCACGTCCTTTCAAAACCCAACGCGATCCGCAAGCCGCACCCCGTCGGCCTAAAACCAGTTTCACCAAACTGGCGCAGGATGAAAACGCGCCACCCGAACCCACCCAGCGTTTGCATAAATTGCTGGCTTTAGCTGGCTTGGGTTCCCGCCGCGACATGGAAGCCTTAATTGCCAGTGGCCGCGTGACCGTCAACGGCGCGCCCGCGACCACCGGTCAAGGCGTGACCCAGTTTGATGTGGTGCGCTTGGACAGCCGTCCATTGCGCTTGCCCTTTGTCGCTGAATTGCCACAAGTATTGATTTACCACAAACCCGAAGGCGAAATCGTCAGCCAGGATGACCCGGAAGGCCGTGCCAGCGTGTTTGATAAGTTGCCCAAAGTGAAAAACGGCAAATGGATAGCCATAGGCCGATTGGACATGAACACCAGCGGCTTGCTGATATTTACCACCTCGGGTGAATTGGCCAATCGCTTTATGCACCCGCGCTATGAAGTGGAGCGCGAATACGCCGTGCGTATTTTTGGCGAATTGACCGAAGGCCAAATGCTGCAATTGAAAGAAGGCATAGAGTTAGAAGACGGTCCGGCCAATTTTGATAGCATTACTGCTCAGGGTGGCGAGGGTGCCAACCATTGGTATCAAGTGGTGTTGCGCGAGGGCCGTAACCGTGAGGTGAGACGCTTGTTTGAAGCCTTCCAATTGCCGGTCAGTCGCTTGATGCGCGTGCGTTTTGGCCCGGTTAATCTGCCGCCACGCGTGAAGCGCGGCACCATGCTCAAGTTAGAGCAAAAAGAAGTGGTGGGATTGTTAGAGTGGGCCGATTTGCCTGTGCCCAGCGCGCCCTTGCGTCAACTGACCCAGCGTGAGAAATTAAAAGCCACCGCAGTGTTTGTGCCTAAAGTGCGTAAGCAACGCGTCAGTGCCTTGGATAGGCCACCACGCGATCCTTCTAGCCCAGATAAACCGTACCGTGCAAAATCGGACGCGGCCAAGAAGCCTGTCGCAAGAAAAACCGGTCCACGCCGCGTGCGTCAATCCAGTGATTTGGCGGCGCCGGCCATGCAGAAGAAAAGCGATCGCAACCGCGGTCGCGGTTAAGGTTCGCTACTTTACGCTTTAGCCAAGCGCCACAATGAAGTCAGCTCGGCTTTGCGGGCTTCATGCAGTGGGTCGCTGGCATCCAGCACTTTGTTATGACGTGCTTTGGTGTCTATCTTTTCTAGCACTTTTAAGCCAGCATCACTGATCCACCCTAGCAATTCATCACGGCTTCTTAAACCCAATTGTTCGGCAAAGTCGGACAAGATCAACCAGCCTTCACCTTGCGCACTCAAATGCGCGCTCAAGCCATTTAAATAGCCTTTTAGCATCTTACTTTTTTCATCGTATATGGCCGACTCCAAAGCTGAACTGGGGTGCGCGGGCAACCAGGGTGGGTTGCAGACTATCAAATCGGCCTGACCGTATTCGTCTTTTGGGTAAAGGTCGGCATCCACTAGAGTCACGTTAGGTTTTAGGCCCAGCTTAGTCACGTTTTGCAATGCGCAATCCAATGCGCGGTGCGAGTTGTCGGTGGCGACGATTTTAGCCACGCCGCGGTTAGCCAGTATGGCCGCCAACACGCCGGTGCCGGTGCCTATGTCAAAAGCCAAACGGCAAGGTATGGGTAAGGGCGCGACATCGACTAAATCCAGGTACTCACCGCGTATCGGTGAAAAAACGCCGTAGCTAGGGTGGATTTTATTGTTGATGACGCTGATGTCAACACCGTTTTTATGCCACTCGTAAGCGCCAACTAAACCCAGTATCTCGCGCAAGGACACCACCATTGAGCCGTGGCTGTTACCGTAGGCATGTTCGCAAGCGGCTTTTACGTCCGGAGCGCGGCGCAGGTGGATGTTGTATCCAACGCTTAACTCGATAACCAGCATGCCTAAGATGCGCGCCTTTTGCGATTGCGCTTGCCTGTGCAAATGAAACGATTGCAGCAGCGTTTCACCGGTTTTCTTGGGTTTTTTGCGTGGTCTGTCTATGCGGCGTGATAAGGCTTGCAGCAGCAGTTTGGCATTTTGAAAATCGCCACGCCATAACAATGCCGTGCCCTCGCAGGCGAGCTTGTAAGCGTCGTCGGCCTTAATGGTGTCGTCCGCCAGTTGTATTTTTTTCGGCACCGGCGCGGCGTTTTCTGAGTGCCATGCACTGGTTTTGGTTTTGCCGGCTTCTTGCCAGCTAATGCTGTTGGAGGTGTTCAAAATGGACGGCCTGCTGTATGTATGAGGTGAGGCTTAACTGCAGCCAAGAGGGCTAATTAACGCAATAAAAAACCTTAAGACAATTGCTCTTTGGTGAGCAAGAAAACAAATTCGGTACCGGATGACACTTCCAGCCAATTGAATACTAAATTCGGGTAGGCCGCCTCTAAGGCGTCCCGGTTGTGGCCGATTTCGACTATCAGTATGCCACCATCATTCAAGTAGTGAGCGGCTTCGGCTAGTAAGGTATGGGTATGGTCTAAACCGTCTGCGCCGCTGCCTAAGGCCAGTTGCGGTTCATTTTGGTACTCTATGGGCAAGGCCGCCATGGACGGGGCATCCACGTAAGGTGGGTTGCTAATAATGAGGTCGTATTTTTTGCCTTTTAAGGCGCTGAACATATCGGATTGGATGGCGCTGATTTGATCTTGCAAGCCGTAGTTAGCAATGTTGATGTTGGCCACGTCTATGGCGCCTTGCGATATGTCGATCACATCGATTGTGGCATTGGGGAAACTGCCCGCTAACAACACGCCCAAGCAGCCACTGCCGGTGCAAATGTCTGCTGCACTTTCTACCATTTCAGGAAATTCTATCCACGGGCTTAAATCGTTGTTGAGTAATTCCGCAATGAATGAGCGTGGTATTAGCACACGCTCGTCCACGTAAAATTTCAAGCCTTGCAACCATGCTTCTTTAAGCAAATAAGCGGTAGGCGTGTGTTGCTTGATGCGCTGATCAATAAACGCCGCCAGCTTGTTGCATTCCTCATTTGTTAGCCTGGCATCAAAGAAGTTATCCAAGGTGTCCATGGGCAAATGCAAGCCGCTCATGACCAACCAGACGGCTTCGTCGTAAGCGTTGTCCGTGCCATGGCCGTAAAAAATATCGGAGGCTTCAAATTGGCTGACGGCATAGCGTACCCAGTCGCGTATGCTCGTTAGTTCAGGTGGTTTTTGTTGTGCGGTCATTATAGGTTTTTCTTTAAAAAACTGTTCACCACAGAGACACGGAGTCACGGAGAAAAGCAAAAATAAGTTCTTGGCATGGTTAAACTATTATCTGCTATTTCAGCTGCGGCAAGCCTGCATCTAGTTGAAGTTTTTCTCTGTGACTCCGTGTCTCTGTGGTGAGTAAGATTTTATCTGTGGCTAAGTAAGAGCTTTTCCATCGTTAACTTATAGGTTTCTTTTAAGGGCTCGATGTCGGCCACCGCCACGCATTCGTTTAGTTTGTGTATGGTGGCGTTGAGTGGGCCAAACTCGATGACTTGCGGGCAGATGTCGGCAATGAATCGCCCATCCGATGTGCCGCCGGTGGTAGACAGTTCTGGTGTGACGCCATAAGCCTGGACTATGGCGCTGCTAATGGCATCGACTAAATTACCGCGTGGCGTGATGTAAGAAGGGGAATGCTCCCACTCCAAATCGTAATCCAATTTATGACTGTCTAATATGGCATGCACGCGCTGGGTCAGACCTGCCTCGGTGCTGCCGGCATTGTTGACTAAGGCGCAATACCTAAAATTAAATAGGATTTCCACTTCGCCCGGCACCACATTGGTCGCCCCGGTGCCGCCATTCATGTTACTGATTTGCCAAGAGGTAGGCGGGAAGTATTCGTTGCCCTCGTCCCACAGCGTTTCCACCATGTCTTTAATGGCCGGAGCGACTAAATGGATGGGGTTTTTAACCAGATGCGGGTAGGCAATGTGGCCTTGCACGCCTTTTACCGTGAGCTTGCCTGACAGCGAGCCACGGCGGCCGTTTTTGATCATGTCGCCGACCACTTTATTGCTGGTCGGCTCGCCGACTATGCAGTAGTCAAATAACTCGCCGCGGGCCTTTAGGGCCTCCACGACTTTAACGGTGCCGTCTACCGCCACGCCTTCTTCATCCGAGGTGATGAGTAAGCCTATGGAGCCAGGGTGGTTAGGGTTTTCAGCAATGAATTCTTCTATGCTGGTAACGAACGCCGC
>SXLB01000016.1 GCA_005777825.1 Methylotenera sp.
CGTAGGAGTAGGTAAAACGACTCTGCTGCGCGCTTTTTCTCGCGGCATAGGTGGCGCTTACCAGCGTATTGAAGGCACCATCGATTTAATGCCTAACGACCTCGTTTACCACACCTATTTAGGTGAAGACGGCAAACCGCACGTCAGTGCCGGGCCCTTGCTAATGTCGGGTGAGAATTTATCGATTTTCTTTTTTAATGAAATTAACCGCGCACGCCCACAAGTGCATTCATTGTTGCTAAGGGTGATGGCGGAACGTTCACTCACGGCTTTCAATAAAGAACATTATTTCCCACACATGTTGGTGTTTGCCGACCGTAACCAAGTTGAAAAAGAAGAAACCTTTGACATCCCATCTGCGGCACGCGATCGCTTCATGATGGAAATCCCCATCGCCGTGCCATCCGACCCAGCCATATTGGAATCCCTGGTCTTCGATACGCGCTACCATGACATTGATGCATTGGTTGGCAAAGTGCCTGAGGATTTGTTGCAGTTTGATCAACTCAATGGCTTTGCCGCCACACTGCAAAATAGCATCAGCGCTAGCCCTACTCTGCGCAATTACGTCTTGGATTTATGGCGTGCAACCAAAACGCCTACTGACTTTGGCGTGAAGATTACTGGGGTGGATATGAACCGCTTAGTGCTATCTGGCGCCAGCCCGCGGGGCATGGGTATGGTCTTGCGTGCTGCTCGGGTCAACGCTTGGTTGAACAATCGCACTGCAGTTCTGCCCGAAGACGTTCACGCGGTGTTTCATTCCACTGTGGCGCATCGCTTGGTATTTAGCCCGGTTTACGAAATGCGTCGCACGGAAATTGCTAGAGAAATGCTTAGCGGCATCATCAATGCAATTGCCACGCCTTAAGCTAGCATCATCAGCGGTCACTTAATGCCTGAACAGCACATCAAAGAATTTAGCTACCACATCGGCTGGCGTTCGCGTTCGCGTCGCCCTGGTCGCCACAAAAGCAACCAACGTGGCATGGGCATGGAGTTTCGTGGTCACACCACGCTATTAGCCTACCCCGATCCCAGACGCATAGACATCAGGCAAACCATACGCGACCCATTGGAGCAAATCCATGTTCGCTTGTTTAACCAAAAAAGCGTCACCCCGGTGTTTGTCTTATGCGACCTATCCGGTTCCATGCAATACGGCGCCAAACAAAAAAAATTAGCCGTAGCGGCTGACATTGCCCAATCGGTCGCCCAATCGGCTACCCGCAATCGTGACTTAGTCGGCTTCATAGGCTTTGATGACGTGGTTAGGGAAGATTGGCTGTGCACGCTGTCCGCCAGACCCCACAGCACAGTGGAAATGGCAGAAAACCTGCGTGATTACCAAGCCGCCGAAGTGGGCAGCCGCGGCGTCATCGACACCGTTCGTTTATTGCCTCGTGAACGTTCGCTGATTTTTATGGTATCCGACTTTCACATGCCTATCAGCGATTTAGAAGAATCCTTGGTATTAATGCAACGCCACCATATTGTTCCGGTGGTTTTATGGGACTCCACTGAATACACGGACTTACCAGAATTTGGCATCACCAACGTCACCGACCCCGAGACCGGCGCCAAACGTACTTTGTTTTTGCGCAAAGCTTACCGAGAGCAAATATTGCAAAGCTTTGCTGAACGACGCGAACTCATCAAATCCTTGTTTTCGCGCTACGACATGGAGCCTTTTTTTGTGGAAAACCACTTTGACGCCGATTTACTTACCGACTATTTCCACCAGTACGTGGCAGCCTAAATTAATGAGTATTTTTATGCGAACCCGATTTTTATTAGCGCTATGCGCTTTATCTTTGACCACACAAACGGTATACGCCGACATCGTTTTACCGGACGTGGACGCCAAATACGTCAGCCTCAAACAAATCAACCCTAGCCGTGATGCAGGCTACGTGGTTGGCGACGTATTGGACAGGACCATCATTTTAAATATCAAAAAGCCCTACGAACTGGTTAAAGAATCGCTACCCATAGAAGGATACGAACACCGCTACCGTGGTCAAATTTCCGGCATAGAGCTGGTCAAAATCAGCCACCAAGAAAGCCCTAGCAGTGAAGGCGTCAACCACGAGCTGCAATTGCGCTACCAAGTTTTCACCACTGGCAAATTAGCCAAGCCGGCCGCCCTGCGCGCAGAAATTGTTAAGTTACGCAACACCAATAGCACAGAAATAGTGCAATACCGCATCCCCTCTTATTCATTCCGAATCTCACCGCTGTCGGTGTTCGGCGCGGTTAAATTAAAAGAGGAAATGAGTCCCTTTGTGCGCCCCTTATTTCTGGATGACCAAGCAGACCTGCTGCAACTAAGCCTTGCCATAGCAGCGCTAAGCTTATCTTTGCTAGGCCTGCTTTACATTCTTGGCGTGCACGCCTGGTTGCCTAGAATGGGCGCCCCGTTTGCCAAAGCCTACCGTGATATCCGCAAAATGCCGGATAACGAGGCGGGCATACAAGCAGCCGCCACGCGTTTGCATGCCGCCTTAAACAAAACCGCTGGTGGTGTTTTATTTAATAGCAACTTGGACACCTTTCTAAAAAACAAACCTGCCTACGCACCCTTAAAACAAGAATTAGAACGGTTTTTCAGTCTGTCTAGCTTGGTGTTTTTTGCACCGGTAGCGCACACCCACCTAGGCATCAGCCCCAAGTTATGGCTGCAACAATTTTGTCGTCAGTTGCGCGATTGCGAGCGCGGACTATTGCCTAACGTTAAAAACAAAGTGAGTCAGTGATGGGCTTTGCACACCCACTGCTGTTATGGCTGCTGCCTTTGGCCGCTCTGCCTATCCTGCTAGACAGGGCTAATAGCCGCGGCTACTCATGGCTAGCCATGTTACCTAGCGATCCTCTATCTAACTTAATAGGCTTGCTACTGAAGATTTTGGCAGCCATCAGCTTGTTTTGCATTATTTTAGGCTTAGCGGGGCCGCACAGTTTGGAACAAAAAATCCAACGCATAGGCGTAGGCGCGCAAATAGGCATGGTGATAGACCGCAGTGCCAGCATGGATGACCCTTTCTCAGAGGGAACGGCAGAAGGCCGAGTCGGCGAAACTAAATCGGTAGCTGCAGCCAGACTGATGACGGAGTTCGTCAGCCAGCGTAAAAACGACATGATAGGCGTGGTGACATTCAGCAACTCGGCGATGTATGTATTGCCGTTAACCGACAGTCGCGAAGCCGTATTGGCTGCCATTAAGGCCACTTCTGGCAATTCCTTATTTCAAACCAATATAGGCGGCGGCTTAAGCAGTGCTGTCAGCCTGTTTGAGCACGTGCCGGATTCTGGTTCTAGGGCCATTATCTTAATATCAGACGGTGCCGGGCGAGTTGGGGCGGAAGTGCAACAAAAATTACGCGACTGGCTAGAGCGTTACAACCTGTCTTTGTATTGGGTGGTGTTGCGCCAACCGGCTGGTGTGAATATTTTTGATCCCAAATACCAGGATCATTATGAGGAAATGCTGCCATCGGAAGTGGAACTGTACAACTATTTCAAATTACTGCGTACGCCCTTTCACGCCTACCAAGCGGAAGACCCAAAATCCTTAGCGGCGGCCATGGCGGACATCAACCAAAAAGAAAAGAAACCCATCAAATACATGCAAAAAATTCCTGGTCATGATTACACCCAGCTCTGCTATTTTATTGCAGCCATCATGATAGGCCTTTTGCTTAGCGTTAAATACTTCGAGCTTAGAACCTGGAACACAAAACCATGAGCCTTAAATTCCCATCTATCAGTGTCAAAAAACTCACGCTACTTTTAGTCGTCATTGCCACCTTGGCCAGCCTAGCAATCGCCTATGAAGTTAACCGCATCAGGCAAATCTACGCATTCAATCGCGCGGTGAGCACCGGCAAAAATCCGCAAACTGACAAGCAAAGTTTTGAAGCCAAGTACGCCACCGCCTATTGGTTAGCTAACAATGAACGCTACAAAGAATCAACTTTACTTTATTCGCAACTGACGCAAAAAGGCACGCCCGCGCAAAAGGCAGCCGTGCAGCACAATATAGGCAATATGTTCTTTTTAAAAGCCTTACAAGTGGGTGGCGGCAACGATTCAAAAGTGCGCGATGAAGTGGAATACTTGCTTATGCAAGCCCACAGCTCATACAAACAAGCGCTCAAACAAGACAACAGCAATTGGGGCACGCGACGCAACCTAGACCGAGTCATTACCTTGCTACCGGAAAATCCCACCCCTGGTGTGGGTGAATCCGACTCCCCTGGCCTTATCATGGGCAATATACCGAATGGCTTGCCGTGAAAATACTCATCGCTTATCTTAAATCCAATCGCGACACGGCCTTACTCAGCAGCGCCATGTTGCTGCTCTTATTGGCCATGCTTGAGCCCACCATACCGCTTAAGCACAATATCTACAGCTACTTCCTAGTCGCCGATATTTCACAAAGCATGAACGCCGTGGACATGCGCATCAACGGCAAACCAGTTTCACGGATTGCTTATACGCAAAAATTGATGCATGAAACCGTGGCTTCGTTGCCTTGTGACACCAAAGTCAGCATAGGTTTATTTGCTGGCAACAGCGTTGCAGCTCTGTATACACCTATCGAGGTATGCGAAAATTTCGCTGCCATTCAAGACACCATAGATCACCTAGATTGGCGTAATGCCTGGTCTGGCAACAGCCGTGTGCGAGAAAGCCTATACAGTGCTGCTCGAGCCGTGCGCGGCTTTCCTGAACCGGCGCAGGTGGTGTTGCTCACGGACGGTGAAGAAGCCCCTAAGCTGCATGCCTTTAACACCAGAGATTTAACCAACTTCCAAGGGGCAGATGGTTGGCTATTAATCGGTGTGGGCTCAGAAAAAGGCACGGCCATACCTAAGTTAACTGAAAAAAATCAAATAATAGGCTATTGGTCTAACGACAGCTTTGCCCTGCAACCGGGCATAGCACAAATTTCCGAGTCTACCTTGGGCACCCGTGATGACAGCGTAGCGGGCGCCAACGATAGGTTTATCTCAAAATTGGATAGTGAGTACTTGAAAAACGTCGCCAAGGAAATTGGTGGTGACTACGTGAATGGCGATAACGTGCATAAGGTATTGGACGCCATGAAAAAGCAAAAACCGGCTAGGCGTGACATTGCGCCGTATAATTTGAGCAGCGTTTTAGCTGGCCTTGCGGCACTATTATTGCTGTTTGCCTATGCGGGCAAACACCCCTGGGCGCAAATACAATCCAGCTTAAAGTTTTACAAAAAAGAATTATTCAAAAACCGGATCAGTGCTAACGAAGCCAGCATTGCTCACGACAATCAAATTCGTTAAACCGGCAGCGTCGCCCACCTTAGGTATACACGTAAACGCCGGTAGTCCTCAGTGTCCACCGCATCGCCAGGTATCAGCACGTAGCGCACAGGCGAATACCAGGCCGCCTCTTGCAAGCGATAATGCACCACTGATAATAAGGGCGTCACCACGGTGCTAGGCATGATACGTACCGCCTGCCTACGACCATTCTGAAGATGAAGAGTAACGCTGTTATCTGGCTTAAGCTGTAAGGCCACGACCGAATGCTTTAAACGCCTTAAGCCATGCAGCAAGATGGCATGACTTGTGGCCGCTGCCAGCAGTAGGCAACTTATCACTCTCCACGGCCAAGGCCAGGGCAACACGCCTACGCACACTGCGCCCAACAAGCTCATGGCGCCTAATACCAAACACAAAACAATGGATGGCCTGATGTCTAATTGTATGCGGTGCATATTTCCTCACGCGAAGGGCACGGCGGCTAAATTTATGCCGCACAGGGCGCTTCAATATATAATGCCTTTAGCCCCCTAATTACCCACTACGAGTGACCCATGGCAAACAACGATTGGCAAGAATTTCAATTCATACAAGGCGCGGTGTTTAATAATCAAACTATAGTCTCATTTGGCAACATACAAAATGAGCTGTTGTGCGCAGCACAAGCCGACATCGTATGTGACTTGTCGCACTTGGCCACGCTGGCTTTAAGCGGTGACGATGCGCTGACTTTTCTGCAAGGCCAGGTGACCAACGACGTTAATTTACTCGGCACAAACAAGGCCCATTACAGTGGTTACTGCAACCCTAAAGGGCGTTTATTGGCTTTGTTTTTGGCATACCGTAAAGCGGATGCCCTGCACTTGCAATTAAATGGCAAACTGGCTGAAGCCATAGCCAAACGACTCAAAATGTACGTCATGCGCGCCAAGGTCAATTTAGACAACATCAGCGACGCCACCGTGAAACTGGGCGTCAGTGGGCCCAATGCCGAGCAAGCTTTATCGGCTTTTTTCAGCCCCATCCCTGCCCTAGCCTTAGAACTGACACACAATGAAAACGGCACTTTAATTCGCTTGAGCGGGCCATTGCCGCGCTTTGAAATCGTCTGCAATACCGACAACGCCAAACGCATTTGGTCGGAGCTGAAAAAAACCTGCAAGCCTGTAGGCAAAGCCGCATGGGAATGGTTGGAAATACAAGCCGGCATTCCAGACATACAGTTGACCACCCAAGAAGAGTTTGTACCGCAGATGGTTAACTTGGATAGTCTAAACGGAATTAACTTCAAGAAAGGCTGTTACACCGGGCAAGAAATTGTCGCCAGAACCCACTACTTGGGTAAAGTCAAACGCAGGACGCATTTACTCCACCTAGCGACCTCGGTGCCTGCACAAGCAGGGATGGACGTCGTCACGGACAAACAGGAAGTGGTAGGCAAGGCAGTCAGAGCGGCGCCTGCGCCTAATGGTGGCTACGATGTCTTGGCTGAAATCCGTTTAGACAGCATGGATACCGGCGATCTTTTCATTAATGGCGTCAAACTTGAACTGCGCGCCCTACCCTACGCCTTGAGTGCAGATTAAGGCTGGGCTTTAGGCAGGATGGCAGGTTTGGCGGTGTCCAAGACTTGATAAAAAACCTCGTCTTGTTTGACCATGCCCAGCTCACTTCTAGCGCGCTCTTCAATGGCGGCGCGACCACTTTTCAAATCCAGCACCTCTGCATCCAAGGCTTGATTTCTCGCTTTTAAGGTGAGGTTGGTCTCTTGCGTCAAACTGATTTGACGGCTTAACTTCCACACGCTCAGCCAACTGCCTTTGCCCAACCACAATGGATACTGCAGCAAGGCAATAAGGGTAATGAAAATGAGGGTGAGCGCTTTCACAAGGCTTATTTAAACAATTGGTAAAACGCACCCATGCCGGCGTAACTAGAGGCGTCGCCTAACTCTTCTTCTATGCGCAACAATTGGTTGTACTTAGCAATACGCTCAGAACGGCACAATGAACCGGTTTTGATTTGCAAGGCATTGGTTGCCACTGAAATGTCGGCGATGGTGGTGTCCTCGGTCTCACCTGAACGATGCGAAACCACCGCGGTATAGCCGGCACGTTTTGCCATTTCTATGGTTTGGAAGGTTTCAGTCAAGGTGCCGATCTGGTTTACTTTAATCAATACTGAATTGGCCACACCGCGCTGTATGCCCTCACGCAAAATTTTGCTGTTGGTCACGAATAAATCGTCGCCAACCAATTGCGTGGTTTTGCCTAGGCGCTTAGTTAGAATGTCCCAGCCATCCCAATCAAACTCGCCCATGCCGTCTTCTATGCTGATAATTGGGTATTTATCACACCAAGTAGCCAAGTAATCGGTGAATTGAGCCGATGATAAGGCCAAGCCCTCCGATTCCAAGTGGTATTTACCGTCCTTATAAAATTCCGTACTGGCGCAATCTAAGCCCAAGTAAACATCACGGCCAGGCTCGTAACCGGCAGCCGAAATGGCCTCTAAAATTAGTTGTATGGCCGCCTCATTGGAAGGCAAATTAGGCGCAAAACCGCCTTCGTCGCCCACGGTGGTGGCCAGGCCTTTTTTATGCAGTGTTTTTTTCAATTGATGAAACACTTCAGCGCCGCAACGCATGGCTTCACGGAAGCTAGGCAAACCGGCTGGAATAATCATGAACTCTTGCATGTCCACGCTGTTATCGGCGTGCGCACCACCGTTGATGATGTTCATCATAGGCGTAGGCAATTGCATCGCGCCTGAACCGCCTAAATAGCGATACAAAGGCAAACCGGATTCTTCGGCGGCGGCACGGGCACAGGCCATGGACACGGCTAAAATGGAATTCGCGCCTAAACGGTCTTTGTTTTCCGTGCCGTCTAATTCAATCAAGGTTTTATCGATAAAACTTTGCTCTTCGGCATCCAAACCGATGATGGCTTCGGTAATTTCAGTGTTGACGTTTTCCACTGCCTGCAACACGCCTTTACCTAAATAACGTGCGCTGTCACCATCGCGCAACTCCATGGCTTCCTTGGCACCGGTAGAGGCACCTGAAGGCACGGCCGCACGGCCTATCACGCCGCTTTCTAGCAAGACATCGCATTCCACCGTCGGGTTGCCACGTGAGTCTAAAATTTCGCGGGCGATAATATCAACAATTGCACTCATCACTTACTCCTCAAATTAATGGTTTAGCCATGAATCGATGGGCTTAAACCGTTTTAGCTAGTTCTTATAATGTACTTTCTATGAAGCCGGCTTTTTTCACCAGCTTATCTAAATCCACCAACACGGCTAACAACTCCTGCATTCTATGCAAAGGCCAAGCATTAGGGCCATCGGACAAAGCGCTATCCGGGTCCGCATGGGTCTCCATGAAAATGCCGGCTATGCCACTGGCCACCGCCGCTCTGGCTAACACCGGCACATGCTCGCGTTGCCCGCCACTCTTATCGCCTTGCCCGCCCGGCTGTTGCACCGAATGGGTCGCATCAAACACCACCGGGCAATGGCTTTCGCGCATGATGGCCAAGCCTCGCATATCCGACACCAGGGTGTTGTAGCCAAACGACACACCACGCTCACACACCATGATGTTGTCTTGCTTGCCATTCGCTTCTCGGGCTTTTTGCACCACGTTACGCATGTCAGCCGGTGCCATAAACTGGCCTTTTTTTATGTTGACCGGCTTACCGGATTTCGCACAAGCCATAATAAAATCGGTTTGACGGCATAAAAAAGCCGGCGTTTGCAGCACATCAACCACGGCAGCCACCTCATTTACTTGCTGCTCGGTATGCACATCGGTCAGCACCGGCACGCCAATTTGGCGACGCACCTCATCTAAAATCCGCAAGCCTTGCTCTATCCCCAATCCCCTGAACGTGCTGTTGGCGCTGCGATTGGCTTTATCAAAAGACGATTTGTATATAAACGGCATGGACAAGGCCGCTGCCATTTCTTTTAGCTGGCCCGCACTGTCAATGGCCATTTGTTCGGATTCGATGACGCAGGGTCCGGCTATCAAAAATAAGGGGTGGTCTAAGCCCACCTCAAAATTACATAATTTCATTTAAGGCCTTTTTATACCGCAGCGCTTAGCCAACCGCCGACACAGACGTCATTAGTGTTTTTTATTCGCCAAGGCCGCGCTAACAAAAGCGGTAAACAAGGGGTGGCCGGTACGTGGATTGGAGGTGAATTCTGGGTGGAATTGCACGGCCATGAACCATGGATGGACCGATTTAGGCAATTCAATAATTTCACACAAATCTTCCGTTGGCGTTCTGGCAGAAACAATCAAACCGGCCGCTTTCAATTGCTCCACGTAATGGTTGTTCACCTCATAGCGGTGTCTATGTCGTTCATTAACTTGCTTGCCGTATATATCGGCAGCCATGGTATTAGCCACAATGGGGCAAGCTTGTGCGCCCAGGCGCATGGTGCCTCCCAAATCGGAATCTTCCGAGCGGGTTTCCTTGCTGCCATCGGCCGCTTGCCATTCGGTGATTAAACCCACCACTTGGTGCGGGCTTTCTGGGTCAAATTCCGTGCTGTTGGCTAGGTTTAATTTGGCTGCATTGCGGGCAAACTCGATCACCGCCAATTGCATGCCCAAGCATATCCCTAAGTAAGGCACTTTATTTTTTCTGGCATAAGCGATGGCGGCAATCTTACCTTCCGTTCCACGCTTACCAAAGCCACCCGGCACCAAAATAGCATCCATGTCGGCCAAGGCGGCCGTGCCATTGGCCTCTATGTCCTCGGAGTCTATGTAGTGAATTTTAACTTTCGATTCGGTGTGTATGCCGGCGTGTATTAAGGCTTCGGTCAAGGATTTATAGGAATCGGCCAAATCAATGTACTTGCCAACAAAGGCAATGTTGACCAAGTGTTTGGGATTTTTTAAGGCGTAAGCAATTTTTTCCCAGCTCGATAAATCCGCGGCTTTAGCCAAGATATCCAATTTATGGCAGACGATTTCGTCCAGCATTTGGTCGTGCAATAGGCCGGGTATTTGGTAGATGGAATCGGCGTCGATCGCGCTGATAACCGCTTCCGATGGCACGTTGGTGAACAAGGCAATCTTTCTGCGTTCTTCATCAGGAATGTTGCGGTCAGCACGGCATAACAAGATATCCGGCTGAATACCGATTTCGCGCAACTCTTTCACCGAGTGCTGAGTCGGTTTGGTTTTTAATTCACCGGCCGTTGGTATCCAAGGCAACAGGGTTAAATGAATGTAACAGGCGTTGTTTTTACCCTCTTCAAAACCCATTTGACGGATGGCTTCCAAAAAAGGCAAGGACTCAATGTCACCGACCGTGCCGCCCACTTCAATGATGGCCACGTCGGCGCCTTCAGCGCCGCGTTTAACGCTCGCCTTAATTTCATCGGTAATGTGCGGGATGACTTGCACGGTTTTACCTAGGTATTCACCGCGTCGTTCTTTTTTAATGACACTTTCGTAAATTTGACCGGTGGTAAAGTTGTTGCGCTTGCCCATACGCTGGGAAATAAAACGTTCGTAGTGGCCTAAGTCTAAATCCGTCTCTGCACCGTCGTCGGTGACAAACACCTCACCGTGCTGGAAAGGCGACATGGTACCCGGGTCCACGTTGATATAAGGGTCCAGTTTGAGCATGGTCACTTTAATGCCGCGTGACTCAAGAATCGCGCCTAAACTAGCCGCCGCTATGCCCTTACCAAGAGAGGAAACCACACCGCCAGTTACGAATACATATTTAGTCATTAAATTAACTTTGTAGAAGACTTTTTAGAAGGCTGTTTATAACTACCTAGACGGGAACAAATTTTACCGTAAAGGCAGTACAATCACAATCAATCAAGAGGCATCCTTGCAGAAATTTTCACCGCCCTTATCTGGCCGTATAAGAAACCGTTAAAGCAACCTTTACTAGCATGAACCCAGCCAATTTAAACAGCATAAATGACCAAAAAACCGCGGACGAGCGCTGCATGCGCTTAGCCATGGCTTTAGCCGAACAAGCCGCTCAAGCGGGTGAAGTGCCTGTCGGCGCCGTCGTGGTGAAGGACGGCGTGGTCATTGGGCGAGGCAGCAACGCGCCTATTGCCCAGCACGATCCCAGCGCCCATGCCGAGATATTGGCATTGCGAGAGGCCGCCCAGCATCTGGGTAATTATCGCTTAGTGGATTGCACCCTTTACGTCACCTTAGAACCTTGCGCCATGTGCAGCGGCGCCATTCAACATGCGCGCATAAGCAGGTTGGTGTTTGGCGCCATGGATCCCAAAACCGGCTGTTGCGGCAGCGTGCTTAACCTCATGGCGGAAGCCAAACTCAATCACCATACTGAGGTAAGCGGCGGTGTTTTAGCGGATGAATGCGGCAGCCACTTGTCGGCTTTTTTTTCGGCGCGCCGCAAAAAATAATCCCGCCAAAAAGCAGAGCCCACAAAAGCAAAAAAGCCGACACGATGTCGGCTTTTTTGTAATTAACGAGGGCTTAACACCCTGTTAAATTAATCGTTGTTGCCACCTAGCAAGCCCATCAATAACTGCAATAGGCTGGTGAATAGATTGTAGATGCTCATGTACAAACTTAAGGTAGCGATGATGTAGTTGGTTTCACCGCCGTTAACAATGCGGCTCACGTCATACAAAATAAAACCCGAGAACAAAATCACGCCTACCGCTGACATGGCTAAGGTCATGGCAGGGATTTGTAAAAAGATATTGGCCAAGGAGGCGACAATTAGCAAGATAATGCCCACCATTAAGAATTTACCCATGAAGCTAAAGTCTTTTTTAGTGCTGGTAGCGATACCGGCCAAGGTCAAAAATATGATGCCTGTGCCGCCTGCAGCCAAACCTACAATTTGGCCGCCGTTACGCAAGTGTAAGGCGTGTTGCAAGATAGGGCCTAGCATTAAGCCTAACAAAAAGGTTAGGCCCAATAGCAAGACCACGCCTATGCTGCTATTGCGATTGGCCGTGATGGCAGCAAACAGTCCGTATAAAACAGCCATGGCACCAATCGCAAAAATGAATGGGTGCTGTGCGGCAAATGAAAAATTCATGCTCATGCCGATAAAGGCGCCAATCACCGTAGGGATTAGGGTTATGCCTAAAAGTGCATAGGTGTTACGCAAGACCTTATTGGTCACTTGTTGTGCTGAAACTGAACTGGCTAACACTGAATTTTGATCTGACATGCTTTGTTTCCTTTAATTGAAAAAACCACACTGCATAAGATAGCGACTAAGCCTAGAAGTTTCAAGGGCAAAATGATGACAAACACACTATTTTTTTGTCGACGCCTAATTAAATAACTCGCCCTCTTGCAAACCAAGCTGCCCCACCTGATGCACCGCTTGCACAAATTCGGCATTTTCATGCAAGGCATCCAGGCTGGGCGGATGCTTTTGCCCGTGCATGCGCGCCAGGCGAGCGATGCTTTGCGCAGAAATAGACCAAGTTAAATTAGCCAGTAATTCGTCTTGCATGGCCGGCTGATTGCACAGCAACACCATGTCGCAACCGGCGTTTAAGGCCGCCAAAGCGCGCGTGGTGACATCGCCACCGGCCGTGGCCGCTTCCATGCTTAAATCGTCGCTAAAAATCACACCATTGAAACCCAAGCGTTCACGCAGAATTTTTTGCAACCATCGCGTCGAAAAGCCCGCCGGCTTGTCGTCCACTTTTGGGTAGATCACGTGCGCCGGCATGATGGCTTGTATGCCATCGTCTATCATCATCTTAAACGGTTGCATGTCGCGCTGGGCGATCTGATCAAACTCCCTGTCGTCCACCGGCATGCTCACATGGGAATCCGCCACGACAAAACCGTGCCCAGGAAAATGCTTGCCGACGGCGGCCATGCCGCCTTTTTTCAAGCCCTGCATTAAAGCAAAAGCCAAGTCATTAATGGCTTGTGGCTTTAGGTGAAAGGCGCGATCGCCTATCACCAAGCTGTCGCCGTAATCCATGTCCAAGACCGGCGTAAAACTAAAATCGATACCGTGCGCACGCAATTCGGCGGCCAAGATCCAACCGGCTTCGGTGGCCAATTGCTTGGCCTTTTTCGGATGTTTATCCCAAATTTTACCGAACTCGCGCATGGCCGGAATTTTAGTGAATCCTTCGCGAAAGCGTTGCACGCGTCCGCCTTCATGATCCACGGCGATCAACAAGGGTGGCGTTCTAACCTCATGAATGCTGGCGGTGAGCGCCTTTAACTGGGTGTTGTTAATGAAATTGCGTTTAAACAATATCACCCCGCCAACCAAGGGATGCTGCAAACGACGAACGTCGTCTGCAATCAACTCGGTGCCAACCACATCCAACATCACGGGACCTAATGACATACGCTTTACCTTTTTAATTTAAATAATCTTACTTAGACTGATAGCCTACACGCAGCACAATGACCTTAGTCGGCCTCCTGCCGCACATCCAGGCGATCCCTGAGGCTGTCGCCGCCTAAATTAATGGCTAGGATCAAGCTCATTAAACTCAAGCCCACAATTAAAACATAATGCGGGGCCACCAGCATATAGCGCACCCCATCTCTTAGCATGGCGCCCCATGAGGCATTAGGGGCTTGGATGCCCAGCCCTAAAAAGGACAAGCTGGCCTCGGCTATCATGACGCTGGCCAAGCTGTAAGTCGCTTCCACAACCAACACCGAGGTTAACAATGGCAATATGTGTTTACCTAGCAATCTAGGCACGCTAGCACCTAGCGATAGCGCCGCCAAGACATGCTGCCTATCACGCAAACTAAGCGTCTGACCACGCGTTAAGCGCGCGTAACTGACCCAACCGGTTAGGCTAAGCGCGATCATTAAATTCAGCAAGCCTGGGCCCAATACCGCGGCAAAAGCAATGGCCAACAAAATGCCAGGGAAAGCCAAAAACACATCGGTGACCTGCATTAGAAATTGATCAACCCGGCCGCCGTAAAACCCGGCCAACATGCCAATCAACACACCCACCGTCATGGTCACCGCAGTCACTGACAGCGCCACTAACAGCGACACCTCTACCCCGTGCAAGAGTCTGGCTAAAATGCTGCGCCCCAAGTCGTCGTTACCCAACCAATAAACCTGGCTCGGCGTGCTCAAGATGGCATTTAAATCGATTTGATTCGGATCGAGCTGAAACAATCGACCTAGCACAACAGCCAATAACCAAAACAGCAAAATGCCGTATGCCAGTATTTTGATCATCAATGCCCTAGCCTAATACGTGGGTCGACCAAGCGATAGAGTAAGTCGGTCAGCACATTAACCACAACATAGCTTAATGCCACCAATAAAACGCAGGCTTGCGTCACTGGGTAATCACGCTTTTCTATGCTCTCCACCAACAAGCGGCCTATGCCATCCCAACTGAAGATGGTTTCGGTGATCACGGTGCCAGCCAACAAGCTGCCCATTTGCAAACCCACTATGGTGATAATCGGCAATAAAGCTGCTCGCAATGCGTGACGCAATATGACCTGACGCTCAGTTAAGCCCTTGGCGCGTGCGGTGCGGATAAAGTCGTCGTTTAGCACCTCAAGCAAACTGGTGCGCGTCATGCGGGTTAGGATGGCACTCAAGCCAAAACCCAAAGTAAGCGCCGGCAAAATAATCGAGGACGGGCTGTCCATGCCACTAACGGGCAAGCAGCCCAACCAAACGGCAAAAATTAACATCAACATCGGCCCTAGCCAAAAAGCCGGCATGGCCGACAGCCGCACGGAAACAATAGTCACTACCAGATCTTGCCAATGACCGGCTTTGAGAGCGGCATAAATGCCCAATGGCACCCCCACTCCCACGCCTATTAACAAAGCCAGTAAAGCCAGCTTAAGTGTGGCCGGGTAGCGGGTGTTAATTAACTCAACAATGGGGGTTTTACTGTGTATGGACAAACCAAAATCGCCATGCGCCAATCGGCTTAAATACAAGCCGAATTGGCTAGCGACGGATTGATTCAGGCCCAACTCGGCACGCAACACTGCACGGTCTGCCAAACTGGCCGATTCGCCCAACATCACCTCAACCGGGTCACCTGGTACTAAATGGATCAGTAAGAAAGTAAGACTAAGTACGCCAAAGACAACGGTACAAAAACTGATCAGGCGCTTAATCATTGCGTATGTTCACCGTGGTGCCCACCGCCACCAAATCAAATAACGTGATCAACTCAGCATTTCGCATGCGTATGCAACCGTGGGAACCAATTTTGCCCATTTCAACGCTGTCTGGCGTACCGTGTATGTATATGTAGCGCTGCATGGTATCCACCTCACCCAAGCGATTTAGGCCCAATTCCGTACCGGATAACCACAGTATTCTAGTCAATATCCAATCGCGCTCAGGGTATGCCGCCATCAAATCCGGCGTACATAGCTCTCCGGTTGCGCGGCGTCCGACGAACACGCTGTTAATCGGCGCACCGTCACCTATCTTCGCCCGCACCGTATGCTGACCTAGCGGCGTGCAACCGCTGTTTTTTTTGCACCCAGGGCCATTGGCGGCGCTCGATATCGCGCAACTTAGCAGCGGCTTACGACTGGCGTCGAACAACGTTAATCGCTGCTCTTTCAATGAAATATCAATGTGCATAAGCGCTTATTGTAGCTAAATCGTCCCAATTCCCGTCGGCTTTAGGCGAATAATTTTCTATGCCTTTTTGCATGGCGGCAAACTGACCTTCGTACCACAGTGGAATATAAGGCAACTGTTGGTGTATGCGCTGAGTCACCGCTTGCCAATCGTCTGTACTTAGCAGTTTGTCCAATTCAGCGTCTTGGTAACGGCCACGATTAAAACCTTTTGGTGGAATGTTGTCCGAACCAAAAGCCTGAGCATAGATTTCCGGCGTTTTTACCCCTACCCACGTCAAACCGTACAACTGGAAATTGCCTTGCTTAATTTCAGCAAAAAAAGTCGCCCAATCCAAGCTGCGTATTTCCAGATCTATGCCGGCAGCACGCATTTGCGCTTGCATGATAGTCGCCAATCTTAAGCGCTGCGCATCGGTAGAGGTTTTATAAACCAATTTGAGCGGCAAGCTGACACCGGCTTGTTGCAGCAAACGCTTGGCCAGCGCCGGATCATAGGCATAAGCGGGCAAAGTTTGTCGCTGTGCGTAATGCTCGGGCGGCAGGATGGCCCCACCTAAACGACTGTGCTGCAACATAACCTTGTTAATAATTTCTTGCCTGTCTATGGCATGCGCCAGCGCTTGCCTAACCTTGAGTTTTTTTAATTGCGGGTCTTGCGTATTTAAACCCAGGTAAGAGAAATTCACCCCTACAGCCGTTTTGACGGTTAACCCAGGCTTAGCTTGCAAATAGCGCACGGACTCAGGTGGCAAATCGCCTTGAATCAAATCCACTTCTGCGTGCACCAATTTCAGCATGCGCACCGTTGGGTCTTTTACCTCAATCAAACTAATACGCTGGCCGTCATCCAGGCGCTGCAAACCCCATTTATTTTTAGCCTCAAGCAATACCAATGGGCCGCTACCCACTGGAAAATGAGCGAAATCGTGTTTAACTTTAACCAATTCAGCAGGCAAAATACCCAGCACTAATTTGGCCGGAAAATGCCGGTCTGGTGCTTTTAAATAAAACAACACGGTACGCTCATTGACCACAACAATATTTTTTAAGTTGCTGAACTCTGCACTGTGCGGTGAATCTGAAAGAGCAGTAATGGAATCGTAAGTAGCTTTTACGTCGTAGGCCGTTAATTTTCTAGCTTTTGCTTTGTGCTCTGCGCTTGCTGGGTAGTAAAAAAGACGGCACTGTTCGCTCAGCGTGAATCGGTAGCTTAGCGGACTTAATTGTTGCCAAGTGGCTAAATTGGGTTGCGGTTTGGTATGGTGATCAAAATCCACCAAGCTTTGATAGAGCAAGCGATTAAGCCGTTCCGATGTGGCATCGCTGGCATACCTGGGGTCTAGATTTAGTGGTGCTTGACTGATGGCGAAGACGATTTCCGGCGAGGTCGAGGCTTTGTTTATTGAGTCAGATGGCGAAGATGGCGGCTTGCAAGCTGTTAGGGTTAATATGGAACACAGCAACAAGCCACTTAATAGGCGGTAATGTAAAAGCATGAGGAGAATTTTACTTGATTATGTTGTTGCATGGCGAACTAGCCAATAAGTCAGGTAATTTTTCCAATTGCCTCAATCCCACACATAATTTTGCTTAATGAAATGCCTTATAATTGCGCCTTCAAAATTTATGCACTGCACTCACCGCCTTTGAAAACCAATATTTTGCTTATCTATTGATATAAATCAATTTGACTCAAGGCGATGTGCGACAAAATGTCACGTGTGAAAAATCACAAAAGAATTATCAATTAGTACCATGGGGGAAACCAAATGCAAGACCTAAATGTAAGCTCGAACACGTATAGCGACGGTGTTATACGGCAGTTTTCTATCATGGCCGTGATTTGGGGTGTGGTGGGCATGTTGATGGGCGTGATTATCGCCGCACAACTTGTCTGGCCAGAACTCAATCTCGGCTTACCATGGACCAGTTTCGGTCGTTTAAGACCACTGCATACCAATGCGGTGATCTTTGCTTTTGGTGGCTGCACTTTGTTCGCTACTTCCTACTATGTCGTACAGCGTACCTGTCAAACCAAGCTGTTTATGCCTAAGTTGGCTACTTTCACCTTTTGGGCATGGCAGTTGGTCATCGTTTCAGCTGCCATCTCCTTACCCCTAGGTTTCACCCAAGGTAAAGAGTACGCTGAATTAGAATGGCCAATCGACTTGTTGATTGCAGTTACATGGGTGTGCTACGCCATCGTGTTCTTCGGCACCATAGGTACGCGTAAAGTAAAACACATCTACGTAGCAAACTGGTTTTTCGGCGCATTCATCATTACCGTGGCCTTGTTGCACATAGTTAACAGTGCCGCTATGCCAGCTGGCTTAATGAAATCCTATTCCGCTTATGCAGGCGTTCAAGATGCCATGGTGCAATGGTGGTATGGTCATAACGCAGTGGGCTTTTTCTTAACCGCAGGCTTCTTGGGCATCATGTACTACTTTGTGCCTAAGCAAGCCGGTCGTCCTGTTTACTCCTACAGTCTGTCCATCGTGCATTTCTGGGCATTGATTTTCACCTACATGTGGGCGGGCCCTCACCACCTACACTACACTGCCCTACCTGATTGGACTCAATCGCTAGGCATGGTGTTCTCACTAGTACTATTAGCGCCAAGTTGGGGCGGCATGATCAATGGCATCATGACCATGTCAGGTGCATGGCATAAATTACGCACTGATCCTATCCTACGCTTTTTAATCGTTTCTCTTTCTTTCTACGGTATGAGTACGTTTGAAGGTCCAATGATGGCGATTAAAACCGTTAACTCCTTATCACACTACACCGATTGGACCGTGGGCCACGTGCACTCTGGTGCTTTAGGTTGGGTGGGTTTGGTGTCCATGGGTGCAATCTACTACATGATTCCACGCTTATTTGGTCAAAAACAAATGTACAGCATCAAAGCAATTGAGCTGCACTTCTGGCTAGCCACTATAGGTATCGTGCTTTACATCGCCGCCCTATGGATTTCCGGCGTGATGGAAGGCTTAATGTGGCGTGCAATCAATGCTGACGGCACTTTAACCTACACATTCGTAGAAAGCGTCAAAGCTAAAACACCTTACTACATCACTCGTATGGTAGGCGGCCTGCTTTATCTAAGTGGCATGTCCATCATGTTGTGGAACGTCATTAAAACAGCAACCAGTGGCAAAGCGGCTACCGTGTCCATACCCGCTGCAGCTGCTCACGCTTAAGGAAACCATTATGTCGAATCATGAAACAAAAAAAGGCTTTAGCCACGAAAAGATAGAAACCAGCAACTTTCTAATGATAGTGCTGATTTTAGTGACGGTTGCATTTGGCGGCTTAGTGGAAATCGTACCGCTGTTTTTCCAAAAATCCACCACCGAACCAATTACTGGCTTGCAGCCGTACACCGCCGTTCAATTGGCTGGACGTGACATCTACACACGTGAAGGCTGTTACAACTGCCACTCACAGATGATACGTCCGTTCCGCGCAGAAACCTTGCGTTACGGTCACTACTCCGTGGCAGGTGAATCGGTTTACGACCACCCATTCCAATGGGGCAGCAAGCGTACCGGCCCTGATCTAGCGCGTGTTGGCGGCAAATACAGCGACGAATGGCAACGCATCCACTTGATCAACCCAAGAGACTTGGTGCCTGAATCCATCATGCCAGCCTACCCATGGCTAGAAAAAGACTTGGTCGATGCAGAAGCCATGCCAGCGCACATGAAGGCGTTACGTGCAGTAGGCGTGCCTTACACCGATGCCGACATTGCCGGTGCAGTTGAAGCGACAAAAGGTAAAACCGAATTGGATGCCCTAATCGCTTACTTACAGGTTTTAGGCATACACCTTAAATAAGCAACTTGGATAGGATTGAATCAAATGGACATTAATTCGCTACGCATCTTAACCACGGTTCTTAGCTTCATCGTATTCATAGGAATCATGGTTTGGGTTTGGCAACGCAGAAACACATCGGATTTTAAAGATGCGGCCAATCTGCCGTTTAAAGACGAGTAGAGTTTAAAGACTATAGCTAAAAACTGCCACGAAAGTGGCAGTAAAACCAAAGGAAAATAAAATGAGTGACTTTACGAGTAATTTTTGGCCAGTATTTATTACCGCCATCTCCTTGCTTGGTATATTCGGTTGCGCCTTGCTGTTATGGCGCACCAGCAAAATCAAAGTTGAAACCAATAGCGAGGGCACCAGCGGCCACGTTTGGGACGAAGACTTACGTGAAATGAATAATCCACTGCCTCGTTGGTGGGTGGGCATGTTCATTTTGACCATCATTTTTGCGCTGTTTTACCTAAGTGCTTACCCAGGTTTAGGTAACTATGCCGGTAAATTGGGTTGGTCGCAAAACGGTCAATACGACAAAGAAGTAGCCGACGCCAACAAGGCGCTAGAGCCTTTGTATGCTAAATACACTGCCATGACTACCGAAGACTTAGCAAAAAATGCGGATGCTAAAGCCATCGGCGAACGCTTGTTTATGAACAATTGTTCGCAATGCCACGGTTCGGATGCCAAAGGCAGTCGCGGTTTCCCTAACCTGGCTGACCAAGACTGGATACACGGGGGCAGCCCAGAAAAAATCAAGGAAACCATTACCGGCGGTCGTATCGGCATGATGCCTCCAATGGCGGCAGCAGTGGGCAACGCCGAAGACGTGAAAAACGTTGCTCATTATGTACTAAGCCTATCAGGCAGCATGCACGATTCTGGTCGAGCCGGCTTGGGTAAGGAAAAATTCACGGCTTGTGCCGCCTGCCATGGTGCGGACGGTAAAGGCAACCAAGCGATTGGTGCGCCCAACCTAACAGACAAGATTTGGTTACACGGTGCCGGCGAAGCTGCTATCATCAAACGCATCAATGAAGGTAAGGTTAACCAAATGCCTGCGCAAGCCGGTCGTTTAACCGATGCGCAAATCCACGTGGTGGCTGCTTATGTTTACGGTTTATCAAATAAATAAACACTAGCTAGTCCATGAAGTTGCATGCAGCATCACTGCATGCAACTTTTTTATTCGCAAGCCCTACGCACCATAGAAAGTGAGTCATGACCCATACGCCAGATGAAAAGAAACCCAGCAAGGCCACCTCAAAAAAGGCGCCTGCTAACGAGGTAGTCATTTCACTCTACGAATCGCAAGACAAAGTCTACCCACGTAGCGTTTCAGGCTTTTTCACCCAATGGCGCTGGGCTATGATATGGCTGACTCAGCTATTCTTTTATGGCGTGCCATGGCTAGAATGGGGTCAACGCCAAGCCCTGTTGTTTAACCTAGAAGCCAAACGCTTCTACATATTCAAATTAGTCTTGTACCCACAAGACCTGATCTACCTCACGGCCATACTCATCATTTCGGCCCTATCGCTATTCCTTTTTACCGCGATTGCTGGGCGACTCTGGTGTGGTTACACCTGCCCACAAACGGTCTACACGGAAATATTCCTCTGGATAGAGCGGAAAATTGAAGGCGATCGCGCCACGCGCATGAAGCTTGACGCGGCTGCCATGTCCACTGAGAAACTGGCTCGCAAAGGGGCCAAACACTTTGTTTGGATTGCCTTCGCCTTATGGACAGGCTTTACCTTTGTTGGTTACTTCACCCCGATACGCGAATTATGGGCCGCCGTAATGAGTTACAGCCTTAGCCCATGGGAAACGTTCTGGGTGTGTTTCTACGGCTTCGCCACTTACGGCAATGCCGGCCTTATGCGCGAGCAAGTGTGTAAATACATGTGCCCATACGCACGCTTTCAAAGCGCCATGTTTGACGACGACACCTTAATCGTCACCTACGACGAAGCACGCGGCGAACCGCGTGGTGGCCGTTCACGCAAGGCCGATGTCAGCGCACAAAAACTAGGCTCTTGCATAGACTGCAATCTGTGCGTGCAAGTCTGCCCTACCGGCATAGACATACGCAAAGGCCTGCAATACGAATGCATAGGCTGCGGCGCCTGCGCTGACGTATGCGACACGGTGATGGATAAAATGGGCTACGAACGTGGCCTAGTTAAATACTCCACGCAAAACGCCATAAACAACAATTGGACGCACAGCCAAATGTTGCGTCGCATCCTGCGTCCACGTGTATTAATATACGCTAGCATCTTGTTGCTGTTGATTGCTGCCCTAGTGGCCAGCCTGTGGTTTAGAACACCGTTCCGTGTGGACGTGGTGCGTGATCGAGGCGTAATGGCACGCCTAAGCGACGACGGCAAACTGGAAAACGTCTACCGCTTACAAATCATGAACGGCACAGAATCGCCGCAACATTACACTCTAAATGTAACGGGTATTGATGGCATAGAAATCGAAACCGAAGCCGCCAGTGAC
>SXLB01000017.1 GCA_005777825.1 Methylotenera sp.
ATCCACCGTGAGCACGCTGGCGGCAATCCAAGCCGCATAAAAACGGTATGCAATGGCGTAAATGCAGGCTGCTGCCGCTATAAACCACATGGCACTGATGCTCTCGCCGCGGTTTAAAGCAATGGCCGACACGGCCGCTAAACCTAGGCCTAACACGGCCACCCACAATAGGAATTTAAACTGTTTATGCATGATTATTTAAGCCACTCAATTTAAGTTAAAACAACATCCAACCCATCCAGGCGGCCAACACTTGCACCAGCAAACCGGGTATGACTTGCGTAGCAAAATCCTTGCCCCCGCTCACCAGGGCGGCCACGCCCTTGGAAAAAGTATTGATGCTGAACGCCAACAAGATAGGCACCACCGCGTTGGCAGCACTGACATTACCCGCAGCAGCCAAGGAAGCAACCGATATGGCGGCCGCATGCACATCGGCCACGCCGGCTGCCATGGAGGCGAACACCACCCCGGTTTGGCCAAACCAAGCATGCAGCGCCGCTGAGGCGATTAAGGCCACGGCAATAACACCGGCTAAACCAAAAGCCGTTTTTACACTAAAGGTCTGACTGGGCTGGCCCAACTCTGGGCAGGCTTTGTGAAAACAACTGACGGTGATGACCAAGGCATAAATGGCCACGGTCACGCCGGCAAAAATGAGTGGCGCCAACATGGCTTGCAAGGTTGGCGGGTGAACCGCGGCCAACAGCAAACTCAATTGCAAAACCGTGGCTAAGCTCGACAGCAGCGCACCGGCTACCGCCGCTTCCATGATCGCCGGCGACTGTTTGGCACGTTGGCCCATGGCCCCGACCGTGGCAATGCTGGAAATGAAGCCCGACACCAGCCCAACCAAAGGCAAGCCGACGCGACTGCCCAACGCGCGTAAGGCTAAATGCCCGAGCGCGCTGATGAGCATGACCAGGATAACAATTAACCATAGGTTGTGTGGATTGATGGCATCAAATGGCCCGATTAATTCATTGGGCACCAGGGGCAAGACGATCAGTGTGGCCGCGGCCAAAATCAGAAAATCGTTGACTTCTTCTTTGGTAACCGCGGCACGGACAAAACCGTGTATGGGTTCTTTAGCGGTTAGAAGGATGGCGGCGGTGACGGCCAAACTGGCGGCCAAGGATGGCGTGGTCATGGCCAAGCCGCCTAATATAGCGGTAAACACCAGGGTAATTTCTGTGGTCAAACCGGGGTGCTCGTTGACACGCACGACGTAAGCAAGGGCAGCAAATACCGTTACGCATACCACCGACACAATCAGCAACCAAAAACTCACCACCGTGCTCACGGCGCCTAACAAAGCCACGATAGTAAACGTGCGTATGCCTGCCAATGAGCGGTCTGGGTCCATGCCTTTGCTGCGCTCACGCTCGGCTCCCACCAACAAACCTATGCCTAATGCGACGGCCAAATTTAGCCACAGCGTGTTATTTAAAACCACTATATTTCCCATGGTTTTAGTTTACAACAAACCGCGCTCAGCGAATGAAAAAGTTGCGTTTCCAGCGACGATAAAATGGTCTAGCACCCGCACGTCTATTAGCGCTAGGGCCTGTTTTAATTGCTGGGTGATGAGCTCATCGGCCTGACTTTGTTGGGCCAAACCGGACGGGTGATTGTGCGCCAAGATCACGCTGGCGGCATTGTGCTGCAGCGTACGTTTGACCACCTCGCGTGGGTACACACTGGTTTGCGTTAAGCTGCCTCTAAACAACTCGTCGGCACTGATCAATTTATTTTGCGCATCCAAAAACAGCACCATGAACACTTCGTAAGGCAAACTGGCTAATTTTAAACAAAGAAAATCGCGCACGTGTTGCGGCGAACTTAAGGCATCTTGCCCTTGCATGGTTTCTTTTAGCGCGCGCCGACTCATTTCAAAGATGGCTTGCAGCTGCACGTATTTGCTCAATCCCATGCCACGCACTTGCGACAATTCAGCTTGGCTGGCGGAAAAAATCCCGGTCAAACTGCCAAAGTGTTGCAATAAATCTCGACCCAAATCCACCGCACTTTTACCGCTTACGCCCACCCTTAAAAACACCGCTAATAACTCGGCATCGGATAATGCGCTGACGCCTTGCGCCATCAATTTTTCACGCGGACGTTCTGCCAGAGGCCAATCGGTAATTGCCATGATTTTGTCCTTTTTGCTGTGTCCGCTTAGGGATTCATGCTTTAGCGACGATTTTCGTATTAAAATGAACGCATTAGCGAGATAGTAAACTTATTTTTCCACCCCTATGCAAAAAAATAACCCAATAAAAAACAAGTCTTTAGTGCTGGGCATCACCGGCGGCATCGCCGCTTACAAAGCCGCCGAATTGGTGCGCTTATTGGTCAAAGACAACATCGATGTGCAAGTGGTAATGACGCAAGCCGCCTGCCAATTCATTACGCCGGTGACCATGCAAGCGCTATCTGGCAAACCGGTTTACATAGACATGTGGGACAGCAGTATCAGCAATGGCATGCCGCATATTGAGCTGTCGCGTCAGGCTGACGCCATATTAGTCGCGCCCGCCAGTGCCGATTTTCTAGCTAAATTGGTGCAAGGCCGAGCCGACGATTTACTCTCTACTTTGTGTTTAGCCAGGGATTGCCCGCTGCTGGTTGCACCGGCCATGAATAAACAAATGTGGGAAAACCCAGCCACCCAACGCAACGTGGCACAACTGCAAGCCGACGGCATCAGCATGCTCGGACCCGACAGTGGCGTGCAAGCCTGCGGAGAAACTGGCCTGGGCCGCATGCTTGAAGCAGAGGCCTTGCTCAGGTTAGTAAACGCACACTTTACCCCCAAACTATTGGCCGGCAAACGCGTGCTCATTACGGCTGGCGCGACCTTGGAAATGATAGACCCGGTGCGCGCCATCACCAATTTAAGCAGCGGCAAAATGGGCTATGCGATCGCCCAAGTGGCGGCGGACATGGGAGCCATCGTCACGTTGGTGAGCGGGGCCAGCTCATTAAATGCGCCCGATTCGGTTATCACTATTAAGGCCAGCAGCAGCGATACCATGTATAAAGCGGTGATGGGCCAAGTAGGCAATCAAGATATTTTTATCAGCGTGGCAGCCGTGGCCGACTACCGCCCCAGTGCGCCGCATGCGGAAAAAATCAAGAAGAGCCATGCCAGCTTAACCCTAGCACTCAGCCCTAATAAAGACATATTGGCTGAAGTCGCCAGCCTGCCTAAAGCCCCATTCTGCGTGGGCTTTGCCGCCGAAACGGAAAAGCTTTTGGATCACGCAGAAGCCAAACGCCAGGCAAAAAAATTGCCACTCATGGTGGCGAATTTAGTCAGCGATGGCATGGGTGGCGATGACAACCAAGTGACCCTGTTAGACAAAAATGGCGCGCATCCCTTAGAACGCGCGCCAAAAAGTGTGATTGCCGACTTGCTGTTAAAGCATGTAGTGAGCTTACTTTAACTTAACACCATCCCCGGTTTTATTAAAGAACATAAGAAAAATCATGGTTTTCATGATTGCCCGTCTTAGGTTTCATAGGTAGTATCCGCACCTTATTTAACCAAAAAACAATACCCCTATGAAAAGAAAACCAATATTTGTCTTAATTGCAGCCATGCTTGCGCCTCAAGCTTACGCAGAGGAATCGCGTTTAACTACTCCTGTGGTTATCACTGCCACCCGAGTCGAACAAAACAGCTTTGACCTACCTGTAGCGATTGATGTTGTCGGGAAAAAAGACATACAAGACGGCCAGCTAGAAATGACCTTGTCGGAAAGTTTGATTCGCGTACCAGGCATTACTGCTCAAAATCGCACCAATCAATCGCAGGACCCGCAAATCTCTTCACGCGGTTTTGGTTCACGCTCTAGCTTTGGTGTTCGAGGCATACGCGTTTACGTTGATGGCATACCACTAACCATGCCAGACGGACAAGGTCAACCAGGTATCGTTGATTTATCTGCTGTAAAAAGCATAGAGGTGATGCGCGGTCCGTTTTCAGCTTTGTATGGTAATTCTTCAGGTGGCGTCATTCAGTTATTCACTGAAGATGCGCCAAAAACACCTGAAGTTAGCTCTAAAGTTATGTTTGGTAGCTATGATACCAAACGCCAAATTATGGACGCTGCCGGAACCATAAGTAACGTTGAATATTTATTAAATGTATCCAATTTCGAAACAGACGGCTACCGTGAGCACAGCTCAGGGGATAAACAAGCTGCAACTGCGAAAATAAAAATTAATGTCAATCAAGATACAACACTAACAAGTTTGATCAACTGGTTTGATCAAAAAGCTGACGACCCAAGCGGGTTACCTAGATCCATTGCGTTTTCTGATCCAACTGCTGTAGTTGATGCCGTAAACAACGCTAATACGCGCGTTACACGAAGCCATAAACAAATTGGGTTCAACTTAAGCCATACCTTTAATCAAAACAATGCTCTTAATTTAATGGCATTTGTTGGAAAACGTGACAATAATCAAATTCTAGCTACTAATGAATTTGGAACGAATGCGCGTTCTAGTGTTATTTCAAGAGATTTTCACGGAGCCGATGCAAGATGGGATAACAACGGCACGATTATCAATATGCCCTACACGCTTAGCTTTGGTTTGAACTACGGCAAATCCAGCGATGCACGCTTGGACATCAACACGCTAACAAATAATGTTGTAACCAGTACGTTAAATCGTGACGAAGACAATATTGTCGATAACTTCGATCAATATGCACAAGGTAAATTATCTCTCTTAGACAACCTAGACATTCATGCAGGTTTAAGGCACACAAAAGTTAAATTAGTGGTTAATGACAATTTAAAAACAACTTTTGGTGATAACAGTGGTTCGGTTGAGTATGAAAAAACTAATCCCGTCATTGGTGCGGTTTGGAAGGTAACACCAAGCTTAAATCTCTACGCCAACTACGGTAAAGGCTTTGAAACACCAACCTTTATTGAGGCTGCTTACAACAGCACCGCAACAGGAGCCGTTCCTAACCTCACTTTAAAACCAAGTAAGAGTGAAAATATGGAAATCGGTGCTAAAGCATTTGTTGGCAACAACACACAAGTCAACCTAACGCTATTTAAAATTAATACAAAAGATGAGTTGGTTGTAAACAGCAGCTTGAATGGTCGATCCGTTTACATCAATGCAAACGATACAAAAAGAACTGGGGCGGAGCTATCAATAGATTCCCGTTTTGAAAATAACATTACAACCTACGTCTCCTATTCTTTGCTAAATGCTAAATTTGATTCAACATTTAATACCGCAACTTCAACAATTGAAGATGGCAACAAAATACCTGGTACATACAGCAATCAGATTTATGGGGAACTAGCCTGGAAATATACACCAACTGGCTTTAGCACGGCGCTAGAAGGAAGATACAACAGCAAGGTTTATGTCAACGATACCAATACCGACACAGCCCCCTCATACACAATAGCTAATATACGCGCCGGTTTTGAACAAACAGTTGGCGACTGGCATTTCAGTGAATTTGTTCGTGTAGAAAATATCTTTGATAAAGATTACATGGGTTCAGTCAGAATTAATGACGGCAATTTAAGGTTCTTTGAACCGGCTGCTGGCAGAAATTACTTATTAAGCCTAGGCGCAACTTATAAGTTTTAACAATAAATACACATTAAAAAACCCGCTTAAGCGGGTTTTTTAATGGAAAAAATATATAGCAATTAACGTATTAGTGATTTCCTTAGAAAATTAGTGTTTAATGCTAAGCTAAAATAATTGATTAGCCTAAACATAGGTATTAACTGAGCCTAATATGAAAATTATTGTCGATTTAAAAATTCTTGATGACCGCTTACACCAACAAATGCCTAGCTACGCCACACCCGGTTCAGCCGGTTTGGATTTACGCGCTTGCCTAGACGCACCCATCACCCTGCAACCGGGCGAGACCACGCTGATTCCCACTGGCATGGCCATACATCTAGACAACATCTATTACGCGGCATTGATATTGCCACGCTCAGGACTGGGGCATAAACACGGTATCGTGTTGGGCAATTTGGTCGGTTTAATCGATTCCGATTACCAAGGCCAATTAATGGTGTCGTGCTGGAATCGTGGTCAAACGGCCTTTGAAATCAACCCCATGGAACGCATTGCGCAGCTGGTTATCGTGCCCGTGGTGCAGGCGGATTTCCATTTAGTCGGGGATTTTGATAGCAGCGAGCGCGGCGAAGGCGGTTTTGGTAGCACGGGCAAGCACTGACCGTGTAATTAAGCCTAAATATTATTGATAATTACCTTGAGGTAATAATAGTTTTCGTACTATAATTGCGCTCTTTCGAAAAAAGCAGAAGTTTGGAGATTTAACCATGGCACGTGTATGTATGGTAACTGGCAAAAAGCCAATGGTGGGCAACAACGTTTCTCACGCTAACAACAGAACAAAACGCCGTTTCTTACCTAATTTGCAAAACCGCAAATTCTGGGTTGAGAGCGAAAACCGCTGGGTAAGCATGCGCATTACTAACAATGCGCTTCGCACTATCGACAAAAATGGTATTGATGCCGTTCTTGCTGACTTGCGTGCTGCTGGCCAAAAAATCTAAGGTAGAACATTATGCGCGAAAAAATCAAATTAGAATCCAGTGCTGGTACAGGTCATTTCTACACCACCACTAAAAACAAACGTACTATGCCAGGCAAAATGGAAATCAAAAAAATTGATCCAGTTGTCCGTCAACAC
>SXLB01000018.1 GCA_005777825.1 Methylotenera sp.
CGGTTCGATCCCGCTTATCTCCACCAATAACACTGCTGTTTAATGGTGTTTTGTGGTAATATGTTGCACTGGTAATGAGTGCAATTAATTCTTAGGTCCCCATCGTCTCGAGGCCTAGGACAGCTCACTTTCACGGAGGCGACCCGGGTTCGAATCCCGGTGGGGACGCCAACAATTCGATTGTAAAATCGCTAAAATGGCCACGCACTATTCAGTATTTTGCCCATGTGCTATTCAGCCCTTGACTTACTCTCTTTAGCAGAGGTTCGCAGCGGGTCCAGCAACCATGACAATCCGTTGTGATCTATTTCCTGCATCAATACTAACAATCGACCAATTTCGCCTTTTGGAAAGCCTACTCGCGCATACCAATTTAAATAATGTCCGGGCAAATCCGCAATGTAGCGGCCTTGGTACTTACCGTAGGGCATGGGGGTATCCAACAAGCGCAACAGATCATCCTGATTCATTTGTATTGCCAGCTACTGATTTCGTGAACTTGAAAGCGCATTATTCTTTCCTTAAAAGTCTAATATTACTGTAAAATTTATGACTTAAATGCATGGCACTTAAGCGGTCGTGGTTTGATAATTGCATTTTAAAAAACTAAAGCCTGTCTTTCACAGGCTTTTTTCATGGCATGCGGTATATTCAATCACGGATATTTATTAAAAAGCCTTTTAAATCTAATGACAACTGTAAATAAAGTCGATGTACTGTTAGTTGGCAGTGGCGTAATGAGCGCCACCTTAGCCAGTTTGCTGTCTGAACTAGACAGCAAACTCAGCATGCTAATGGTAGAACGTCTTCCTACTATCGCAGCCGAAAGTACGGATGCCAAAAATAATGCGGGAACCGGTCATGCTGGCTATTGCGAGTTAAATTACACGCCTGTTGCCAGCGATGGCAGCCTTGATATTAAACGTGCTTTATCGATTAACGCGGCATTTGAAACCAGCTTGCAGTTTTGGTCACACCTTGTAGAAAACGGCCAATTACCTGCACCGACTAAATTCATCAACCCCACTCCGCACCTAAGTTTTGTTTGGGGTGAAGAGGACGTGGAGTTTTTGCGTAAACGCTACGATTTATTAAAAGCACACCACTTATTTAAAGACATGGAGTACAGCGAGGATCCGGCTATTTTAAGTAAATGGATGCCCTTGGTCATGCAAAACAGGGACCCCAAACAAAAGGTTGCGGCTACCAGAATACCTTACGGTAGTGACGTGGACTTTGGTAGCCTAACTCGCAGCTTTGTCAGCAACCTGACCAACAAAGCAAACTTTAAACTTAAATTAAACAGCGAAGTGCGGCGGTTAAAACAACTGGAAAATGGTCGATGGCAACTGACCATAGTCAATCTCAAGACCAAGAAAACCCAACAGATTGATGCAGGCTTTGTTTTCCTTGGTGCCGGTGGCGGCGCCCTAAAATTATTGCAAAAATCCGGCGTGCCAGAAAGCCATGGTTACGGCGGGTTCCCCGTTAGTGGTCAGTGGTTGGTTTGCGATAAACCGGAAATCATTGCCCAGCACAATTCAAAAGTTTATGGCAAAGCAGCACTAGGTGCTCCACCGATGTCGGTGCCGCATTTAGACATACGCATCATAGATGGCAAGCCAGCCTTATTATTTGGGCCTTATGCCGGCTTCACCACTAAATTTTTAAACGATGGCTCCTATCTGGATTTAATTAAATCGGTTAAACCAAGCAACATTAAACCCATGCTTAATGTTGGTAAACAACACACCGATTTGACTCGCTACTTGATTGTGGAAGCAATGAAAACCCACACCTCAAAAATTTCAGTGTTGCGGCAGTTTTATCCAGACGCGCTAAAGGCAGATTGGCGTTTGGAAAATGCCGGCAAGCGCGTGCAGATCATCAAAAAATGCGATGAAAAAGGCGGGAAACTTGAGTTTGGTACTGAAATAGTTGCGGCAAAAGACGGTACGATAGCCGCCTTACTGGGCGCATCCCCTGGCGCGTCGGTTGCCGTGCAAGCCATGCTGGATGTGATAGAACGTTGCTTTAAACTGCCATTGCAACAGGCAGACTGGCAAGAAAAAATTCGTCAGCTTATACCCAGTTACCAGCAATCATTGATAGATAACCCGACACTCCTCAATACCGTTCGGCAACGTACGTTAAAAACGCTTAAATTGCAGGATTAGCCGCTATTTAGTTTGCACGCTACGCTGACGGCGGGCTTCGTATAAGCAAATGCCACTAGCGACACTGACGTTTAAGCTCTCAACCGAGCCATACATGGGTATGGTCACCAAGGCATCACAGGTTTCAGCCGTTAACCGACGTATGCCATCGCCTTCTGCTCCCAGCACTATGGCAAGAGGCCCATCAAGCTTGCAATTAAGCAGACTAGATGGCGCATCCATGGTTGTTCCAACCACAAATACCCCCGCATCCTTTAATTCACGTATGGTTCTGGCTAGGTTGGTAACAGCAATAAAGGGAATGGTTTCAGCCGCACCGCTGGCCACTTTACGCACCGTGGCGTTCAATCCTACTGCTCTATCCTTGGGCGCAATCACTGCATGCACACCCATGGCATCGGCCACGCGCAAACATGCCCCTAGATTGTGCGGGTCTTCTACGCCGTCTAATATAAGGAAGAATGGCGGCTCATTTAAATCGGACTCTAAAATATCGTGTATGTCTTTATATGGAATAGGCGTATCTACCACACGAGCAATCACGCCTTGATGGCGGCCATTCATACCAGCCATACCATCCAATCGACTGCGCTCCACCTCCATAACCCGCACATTAAAGGACTCGGCCATCTTTAGCAGATCCTTCATACGCGCATCCACTCGATCTTTATCAATCAATATTTCTTGAACGCTGGCGCTGTGTTGGCGCAAGCGGCTCAGCACAGCATGGAAACCAAATAAAATACGGGCATCGCTCATCGTTTCACCTTCTCTATCATTCCTAAAATTTAATGTTCAAACATCAGCGTTTGTTGGTTTTTTTATGGGCTTTTTTAGACTTAGTCGGCTTAGCTGGATTTTTAAATGCAGTACCGCCATTAACTTTGTTTTTAGCAACCGCATGCCTAGGCTTTTGCTGAGCGCGACTTGGCGCGGACGACAAGCCGCCGCCATCAGTGTCAGTCGCGTCGCCAGCCAAGCCTTGATTTTTATTCACCAATGAGAAATCTATCTTGCTGGTTTCCAAATCCACGCGGGCCACTTTTATCGTTAACCTATCACCCAAACGGAAACGCACGCCAGTTCGTTCGCCGGCCATTTCATGGCGGGCCTTATCGTAATGGAAATAATCATTACCGAGCTCAGTGACATGCAACAAGCCTTCAACGTAAACTCCATCTAAGGCGACAAATAGACCGAAGGCGGTAACGCCTGCTACGCTACCTTCAAACACTACACCAATTTTATCTTGCATATAGAAACACTTGAGCCAATTGGTCACATCACGCGTCGCATCGTCTGCTCGTCGCTCTGTCATTGAACACTGCATGCCCAATTCACTCCAATCACCAGGCTTATACTTATCGCCGTTCAAGACTGCCTTGATGGCCCGGTGTATTAATAGATCTGGGTAGCGTCGTATAGGAGAAGTAAAGTGCGCATAGGCTTCATAAGCTAAACCAAAATGCCCTAAGTTGTCTGGGCTGTAGACGGCTTGCTGCATGGACCTGAGTAATACCGTTTGCAACAACTGCGCATCCGGTCTTGCTCTGATTTTATCCAACAACTTGCCATAATCCTTAGCATGCGGCTTATCGCCACCGCCGACACCAAATCCAAACTCAGCCATAAAGGTGCGCAATAGTTCTAATTTTTCCGGGGTAGGCCCCTCGTGCACTCGATACAATGCTGGGTGCTCATTGGCATGCAAAAATTCAGCGGCGCAAACGTTGGCTGCCAACATGCACTCTTCTATTAATTTGTGTGCTTCGTTTCTATGACTGGGCACGATGCTGTCAATTTTGCCATTATCATTGAACACCATAATGGTTTCAGAGGTTTCAAATTCTATGGCGCCGCGTTTTTCACGTTGCGCCAACATTAATTTATAAACGCTTTGCAAATGCGTCAAATGCGGCACCAGCCAGGCATAATCCTGAGCCAACTGCGCATCTGGGTGTTGCAATATTTCATGCACTTGCGTGTAAGTCATGCGTGCTTTTGAGCGCATCACCGATGGGTAGAATTTATACTGCTTAACCACTCCCAGGCCATCGACCTGCATGTCACAAATCATACAGAGACGCTCAACGTCAGGGTTTAGTGAGCATAAGCCGTTTGATAAGGCTTCGGGCAACATAGGAATGACACGGCGTGGAAAATACACAGAATTGCCACGATCAATCGCACCTTTATCCAAGGCATCTTTAGGTTGAACATAAAAACTCACGTCCGCAATGGCCACCACCAAACGCCAACCCTTACCTTGCGGCTCGGCAAATACCGCGTCATCAAAATCCCTGGCCGTTTCACCGTCTATAGTGATTAAGGGCAAGGCGCGGCAATCGACGCGATTTTGGTAATCTTTGGCTTGCACCTGCTTAGGATAAGACTCGGCCAAGGCAATCGCCTCAGCACTAAATTCGTGAGGCAAATTATGCTTACGTAAAGCAATCTCTATTTCCATGCCACTGTCAGCATAATTGCCCAGAATTTCAACCACTTTACCCATGGGCTGTGCATTGGCCGAAGGTTGTTCAGTTAACTCGACCATGACAACCTGCCCAGCCTTGGCATTCATATCCAAGTGGTAAGGAATCAATATGTCCAGATTGATGCGTTTGTCTTCAGCAGCGACTATGGTGACACCGGTCGTATGAATGACCCTGCCTACCAAGCGTTGCGTTCGACGCTCTAACACCTCAACCAATTTCCCTTCTGGTCGACCCCTTCTATCCAAGCCACTCATTCTAACCATTGCCCTGTCACCATGCATAAGCTGGGCCATTTCTTTAGGGCTTAAAAACAAATCCTCGCCATTGCATTTGCTTTTATCATCGGGAATTAAGAAACCAAATCCATCTGGGTGGCCTTGCACTACCCCAGAAATCAAATCCAGTTTATCGGCAACGCACAACGCGCCTTTTCTATTTTTAATAATCTGGCCTTCTCGCTCCATGGCATTTAAGCGCCGATTGAAAATTTCGCGCTCGTCGTCTTTAATCGCAAGCAGCTCGTATAGCTGCTCAATGCTTAATGGCGCACCTTGATCGGACATTAAGCTGAGTATCATTTCGCGACTTGGCAATGGCGTCTCATAGCGACTTGCCTCTCTAGCCGCATGAGGGTCTTTTGGTCTTTTGCTGACTTGCATTTTTTTTGTCATTGACAAAGCTTACCTTTAATATAAAATCCGACGCCGTTATCTACTCATGTGGTTTTATTGTCAGCTAAATAGACCATTTTAATGCGGCTATTTATTAACGCCACTACCCCTGTTCAATGCCCATTCTACCTCAATCAACGAGACACTCATGCCAGAAAACATGCAATTTGACTTAAGCTCAGAGTACATAGAGTTATGCAATCTATTAAAATTGGTAGGCCTGGCTGATAGCGGTGGCCGCGGCAAAACTATGGTAGCAGAAGGATTGGTCAAGGTAGACGGTTTAGTTGAGCACAGGAAAACCGCCAAAATTCGCACCGGTCAGATAGTTACAGTGGGCACTTACAACATTAAAGTTAATTAAAACGGCCGGTCGATGCCATTCCATCGATAAGAATGAGAGCTAAATTGCTTAGCCATCCGGCAGTAAAACTTAATAAGTACGCTTTCTTGGTGTGTAGGTGGCACCGCCAGACTCGATGTGCCTAAAGGTGATACGACCATTGTTAATGTCGTATGGGGACAATTCCAATGTGACTTTATCGCCAGCCAAAATACGAATGTGATTTTTCTTCATCTTGCCGCCAGTGTAGGCGATCAACTTGTGACCGTTATCCAAGGTCACGCGGTAACGTGAATCCGGTAAGATCTCCATCACCACCCCATTCATTTCAATCAATTCTTCTTTAGCCAATACCCTGTCTCCATATTTAAGTGCAAGCTTGTTTTTGAACGCTTTGTTACAAGCACTTTAAATTAGCCGGCTTGCGGTGTTGAAAATAAAGTTTATCAACACCATGTATCGCGCGCATTATAGTCTCGCCCTCTCTGTTTGGCAATAAATCAACTTAACTAAATGATTTATAAAGGCCTAAATCTAACTTCGGCCTCGATCAAGTGAGTCCTTGTAAAATAATGCTTGACAGGATTACCGATTCCCCGTAAAAAGCAATTTAGGCGTTTGGTTGTTTAATTTGGTTACGTTCTCAAGACTAATTATTTGTTAAAAACCCATTCATTTAGGGTGCCTCCCTTTTTTTAAAAGTATGGAATAAGATATGGCTACAGGTTTAGTTAAATGGTTTAATGATTCAAAAGGTTTTGGTTTCATTACTCCTGATGCAGGCGGCGACGATTTATTCGCGCATTTCTCAGCAATCGTTGATAGCGGTTACAAAAGCTTAAAAGAAAATGATCGCGTAAGCTTTGATGTAACAGACGGACCAAAAGGTAAACAAGCTTCTAACATTCAGAAAGTTTAGTCACCAAGAATCCAAAAAAATGGCCCTTAATTGGGTCATTTTTTTGCCTGAAATTTACACAACAGGTGATTGGGCAGGCATTATTCATGAGTATTACTGACTTAACCGGCTACCTAGCCGCTTTTTTAACCACCTTCGCCTTTGTTCCCCAAGCCCACCATTCATGGAAAACTCGGGATTTATCTGGCGTGTCTTTGCCTATGTACAGCCTATTTAGTCTAGGCGTATTAGCCTGGTTGATTTATGGCATCTTGATTCATAGCTGGCCCATCATAGCGGCCAATAGCCTCACCCTATTGCTGGCTTGCATAGTGCTTTATTTAAAAATCAGTCAAAACCCAAACTAAGCACAAGCGCATTACTTAGCCAAGGCATACACCGCAATATTATCACCGGCGGTATAACCAAAAATAGCATTACCACCTGCCACCACGGCTACGTATTGCACCCCGTCAATTTGGTAGGTGATGGCTGGCGCATTTACCCCAGCATCAAGCTTACTCTGCCATAACACTTCACCAGTGCGGCTATCGTAGGCATTAAAATGACCATCGCCCTCACCCATAAACAGCAATCCAGATTGCGTGGCCAGCAAGCCACCCATTAACGGTTGCGCCGTTTTGACTTGCCACAGCATTTTACCGCTAGATAAATTAATCGCCGACAAAACACCCCACCTAGCATCTTTGGTAGGCTCAGAGGATGCATAGCGTATTGCTGGGGCGCCATTTTTTGCAGGCTCATCAACCAGAGTGTATTTAATTGGCGCATGTATGCCCGCTACGAATGCAATTTGATTGTGTTCGTCAAGGGCGCTGGGGCTCCAGTTAGAGCCGCCTAAAATACCTGGATAAAGCACGGTGCCCTCTTTGCTGGCTTTGGCAAATAAATTCTTTTGCGGAACAAACGCATCCGACTTCATCAGCAACTTGCCAGTAGCCCTATCATTAACGAAGTACCAACCGGTTTTGCTTGCTTGACCCACGGCAGGAATGCTCTGACCTTTGCTTTTATAATCAAATAAGACTGGCGGGCTGGCTAAATCGTAACCCCATACGTCATGCGGCACTTGCTGGTAATGCCATTTCAATTTTCCTGTTTCCGTGTCCAAGGCCACCAATGAAACGGTGTACAAATTATCACCGGGGCGCGAAATGTCATTCATTTGCGGCGACGGGTTGCCCGTACCAAAAAACAGCGTGTGCGTTTTAAGGTCTATGGCTGGCGTGCTCCATGCTGAGCCCCCACCGTAACGCCATGCCTCTTTATTATTTTTTAAATTGGCTCTTTCTGCCACTACGTCTCGGTTTAATGAAATGCCATCAGAGGTAGTTTCAACAAACTCGCCTTCCCAACCCTGGCTTGGTATGGTGTCAAATTGCCAAATTCGCTTGCCGTTATTAATATCAAATGCTGCTAAAAACCCCGGCCGACCATAACGCCCGTCCACCCCCACCACAGCACCAAGCGGCGCCGATTGAGTTGGCGCATCCAAATGCAAACCGTAGCCTACGCCGGTTATCCCAACGATAACCTTGCCATTAAATACCACCGGCGCCATGGCTATGCCTACGCCGGTTGCTCCGTATGCATTTTTCCCGCTTTTAGCATCAGCCTTGCTCAATGAGTCGGTATTTTCTGTTGAGGCCGTGTCATCCGCCACGTCCACGTCCCAAATTTTCAGACCGGTTTTTGCATCCAAGGCAATCAAGCGCGCATCCACCGTTCCTATAAAAACTTTACCTTCACTTATCGCCACCCCTCTATTTGCTGGGCCGCAGCACATTTTCCAATTTGGCCTGCGCACGTGTTCATAGCGCCACAATTGCTTACCGGTTTTGGCATCAAGTGCCAAGACATGGTTATACGGCAAGGCAACGTACATCACCCCAGCTTTGACTATAGGCGTAGCTTGGAAACTAGCCAGAACGCCGCTTTTAACTTGCCAAGCTAATTTAAGGCGATTGACATTTTGTGGGTTGATTTGCGTTAAGGCTGACAAGCGTTGGTTGCTATAATCACCACCAAAACTGGGCCAATCTTGAGTTGAGCTAAGCGCATGATTAAGTGGCGTCAGCTTGGCGCAAGCAAGCAGAGTCAGACTGATGAGCAAGATGCCCCATTTTCTGTTACCTTTAAAAATGTAAGCTATATTCATACGAAAGGCTTTATAAAGTAAGAATGCAAGACATCAGAGTATACAGATTTGTATATCTCTAACAAGCGATAATTGGCCAGCTTATGACATAAAATCTGCTGCTAAAGGAACCCGCAATGAACAACCGTATTGAACGCTTACTGGAACAAATAACGGCCTTAGAAGACGACTTGCGCGTCGCCCTAAGTGAACAACCGTCTGGCGTATTTTTTCAAATAAAAGGCAAACGGATTGAATTTGAACATTCCATCAAACAAACTCACCGGCGCTTAAAAAGAAATTTTTTTCATTGGTTGCTAAAAGACAGACCACAAAATTTAATTACTGGCCCCATTATTTATTCCATGATCATTCCACTACTGCTAACCGATTTGTTCGTTAGCTTCTACCAAGCCACCTGCTTTCCGATTTATGGCATAAAAAAAGTGCGGCGTTGTGACTACATCCTGTTTGATAGGCAACATCTAAGCTATTTAAACTTCATTGAAAAATTTCATTGCAGCTATTGTGCTTACGGCAGCGGCATGATTTCATATGTGAGCGAGATCATTGCCCGCACTGAACAATATTTTTGCCCAATTAAACATGCGCGAAAAATAGTCGACAGCCATCAACGCTACAAGCGATTTTTGGATTACGGGGATGCGCAAGACTACCACGCAAAATTAGAAAACTACCGACGTACTTTGTCTGATAAAGATTAGTCAAATACAGCATGTTTTCATCAGTGATACAAACACATAAAAAGGCCTTGCATGGCGCCGATTGAATACGGTCAGATTTCATGGCAAAACGGCCTGGCCTACTCCGAGCAATACCAAGACGTCTATTACAACAGCGACAAAGGCCTGCTGGAAACCGATTACGTTTTCTTGCAGGCTAATCGTTTGGCTGAACGCTGGCTAGATTACCCAAATGCAAGCTTTACTATTGCTGAAACCGGCTTTGGTACAGGGCTTAATTTTTTATTAGCGGCAAAATTGTGGCTGGATACCGCACCTGTTAAGGCCAATTTGCATTTTATCAGCGCTGAGAAACACCCTTTGAGTCCAACTGATATGTCTAAAGCTTGGCAACAATGGCCGGCCCTGAAGCCATTTAGCGAGGCGCTGATCGCCCTCTACCCTAAGGCCTTAGAACAGCGTAGCGTTAGTTTATTTAACCAGCGCGTGCGGCTCAGCTTACTAATTGGCGATGCCGCTGCTGCCTATCAAAGCCTTAGCCAACAGCAGCCCAACATCGAAGTCGACGCTTGGTTTCTAGATGGCTTTTCGCCAGCTAAAAATCCAGACATGTGGCAAGACCGCTTGTTTCTGCAAATGGCCTTGCTGTCTAACAGCCACACCAGCTTTGCCACCTTCACCAGCGCCAGTGCAGTGCGACGCAAGCTAATGGCCGCAGGCTTTCAGGTCAACAAGCAAGCCGGTTACGCCAAAAAGCGCGAAATGCTTTACGGGCAATATGCGGGAGCAAGCCATGCCACCTAAAAGCGTCATAGTAATTGGGGCTGGCATAGCCGGCTGTAGCAGCGCTTATGCCTTAGCTCAGCGCGGCGTCAAGGTTAGCCTAATTGAACGGCACGAGCACATCGCCATGGAAGCCTCCGGCAACCCACAAGCGATGCTCTACCCACGCTTAAGCGGTGACGACAGCGCGAGTCAGTTTGCTTTGGCTGGCTATTTATACAGCCTAGACTTGATTAGTAAACTGCAACTGCCGGCCGAGGATTTTCATGCCTGTGGCATGCTGCAACTGGGCTTTAATGACAGAGAGTTAGCCAGATTACAAAAAGTATTGTCGTGGAAAGAAGCAGCCCAACACGTGCAATTACTTGACCCAACGCAAGCCGGTCAACAAGCCGGCTTGGCGCTGTCTCATCCTGCCTTATACTTTGCCAACGCGGCTTGGCTAAACCCGGTAACCCTATGCCGCGCATTAATCACGCATCCGAATATCAGCGTAAAAACATCAACAAATCCCAATAAGATATTGAAAAATAATGGCTTATTTGAAATTTACGCAGGCGAACTATGCCTAGAAAAAGCCGAAGCTGTTATATTAGCTAATGCCAATCAGGCCGAAGAGCTAGGCATGGGCTTGCAGCTAAAAACGCTATCGGTACGCGGGCAACTTAGCCTGGTCAAAGCCAGCGAAGTCAGCTTGCCATTGCGCACCATTGTTTGCAGTGACGGCTACTTAAGCCCAGCCAAGCAAGGCGTGCATACGCTAGGCGCCAGCTTTTCATCAGACCAGTCGCTCGCCATAGACGAATACGATCACCAGGCTAATTTAAACAAATTAAACAGCTATTCCCCCGCATTACACGACAGCCTAAAAAACAGCGTGGTGGGCGGTCGGGTGTCGTTTCGATGCACCAGCGCCGATTACTTCCCTTTGCTGGGGGAATTATTAGATCATGCCACCATCCAGGCATCACCACCAAGGCCAAATGCCAACCCATCCTCCCTGCCCTGGACAAATGGACTGTATGTCAATTTAGCCCACGGTAGCCGAGGGTTTACCAGCGCGCCCTATTGCGGCGAGATACTGGCCAGCTTAATGTGCCAAGAAAGCCCAGCAATTAATCCAGCCATGCTGAGCTTAATCAACCCCAATCGTTTCTTATTGCGTAAATTGGGTTTAAAAAAACTGGCTCGCAGCCTGCCTGCCGTCGCTGCAAGTGGCATAAAACCGACTTTAGGTTAAAATTAAAGCATGGCCAACCCCCTTTATGCGCAAGCCCTAACACTTTATCAAGCTGGTCAGCCGCAGGCCGCTGAAGCTAAGCTGCAAGCCTTGCTAAACCAGCAAGCTGATCACCACGACGCATTGCAGTTGCTGGCCATCCTATGCTACCAAAGCCAGCGCATAGTCGATGCCGCAGCTTGCTACCGCCGCTTGTTGCACAGCCACGGCCCTAACGATCAAAGCCGCTTAGCACTTGGTCATTGCTTATTGCTTGCTGGTAATCAGGCGCATGCAGAAGGCCAATACCGCCAAGCCGCAGCGTGTTTTAATGAAGCATTGAGCTCGCAGCCACAAGACGCCATGGACAAGGCGGCCCTGCACTACAATTTAGCCAATGCCAAACGCGAACTTGGACAACCGCAGGACGCCGCCCAGCATTACCAAGCAGCCCTGCAATTCGACCCCAATGATGCCGACACGCACAATAATCTAGGCAACGTGCAGCGTGAGTTAGGCCAACTTGATTTAGCCATAGCGAGCTACCAACGCGCGCTCAGCCTTAACCCACAACTGCATCATGCCAAAGTGCACCTGGTGCATCAAAAACAACATGTTTGCGATTGGCACGGCTTGCCTGAGCAGATTGCAGCAATACGCCATGCCTTAGCCACCGACCCGCGTGCGCAAATATCGCCCTTCGCCTTCTTAGCCATGCCAGGCACCACGCAAGCCGAACAATTACGCTGCGCGGATTTATGGGTGGCACAGCGCTTTGGCCGCTTGTTGGCGCAAAACGCGCCGTCCTCATTTAATTACCAACATGGTCATGACCGAGCTATTAAACGTAAATTAAAAATAGGCTATTTGTCCGCCGATTTTAGGTTGCATCCCTTAGCCTTTTTAGTCACCGAGCTGATCGAGCAGCACGATCGATCGGCTTATGAAATTCACGCTTACTCGTACGGTAAAAACGATCTATCCCCAGCCAGATTAAGGTTAGAAAAAGCCTTCGATCAGTTTCACGACATCCAAGCTTTATCCGAAACCGAGGCGGCTAAAAAAATTAACGGCCATGCCATAGACATACTGGTGGATTTAAGCGGCTACACGCAAACCAGCCGCAGCGGCATCGTCGCCTTAAAGCCGGCGATCATCCACGTCAATTGGTTAGGCTTTCCTGGCAGTATGGGCCATGCCAGCTTTGCAAACGGCCATAAACGCCCCTTATTTGACTACTTAATCAGCGACGCCTTCATCACCCCCGCCGCTAGCGCGCAAGATTACGCGGAAAAATTAGCCTTACTGCCCTGTTACCAAGCCAATGATAGCCAACGTCCATTGGCCGATGCGCCCACTAGAGCCAGTTGCCAGCTGCCAGAAGGCGCTTTTGTTTACTGCTGCTTCAACCAAACATTCAAGATCAGCGCCGAGGTGTTTGGCGTGTGGATGCGCTTATTAAAAACGCAAGCCCATAGCGTGCTGTGGTTGCTGGAATGCAACCCATGGGCCAAACAAAACTTAATCAATGCGGCAATGGCGCAAGGCGTGTCAGCGGACAGATTGGTTTTTGCGCCGCGCTTGCCGATAGCCGAGCACCTGGCCAGGCACGTGCATGCCGATTTATTTTTAGACACCCTACCCTATAACGCCCATACTACTTGCAGCGATGCCTTATGGATGGGCTTGCCGGTGTTAAGCTGCGTAGGCAACACCTTTTCCGCCCGCGTGGCCGGCAGTTTGTTGACAGCACTGGGCTTAAAAGAAATGGTCACGGACAACTTGGCCGACTACGAAAGCCGCGCAAGCTATTACACGACCAATCCTGAGGCTTTATTGGCGATAAAACAGCGCCTACAAAAGCAGCGAACCACGAGCGCATTATTTAATCCGACCGACTTTGCTCGTGGCCTAGAGCAGCAATACCAAAATATGTGGCAGGATGGAACGGGGGCAGTTAAGCCGATTTAGCCGCAAACAGCGCAGCCAGGACGATCAAGCTGCCGCCCAGCCATTCATTGAGCGCCATGCTCTCGTTAGCCAAATAATAGGAGGCGATGGCGGCCACCACCAACTCAAACAAAAACACCACCGATGCACGGGTCGCCGGCAACCTAGTGACACCGTATTGCACCAACACGGTCGCCGCCAAGAGCAATATCGCTATCAGCCCCATCACCACCCATTGACTGCAACTAAAAAAGTACGGGCTAGGCCATGCTGCGGCGCTAAACGGGATAAACAGCAAACTGACCAGCAACACCCCCAACCACACTGCGAACGATTTAGCCTGCAAACTCAAGCCGCGGGCCTGGCGCGTCAGCACATTGGTTAAGGAAAAGCCTATACCGGATGACAAGGCTAACCATTCGGATTGGGTTCTAGGCAAGGGCCAGGGACTGAGCGCGGGATCATAGAGCATAATAAAAGCACCCAGTAAGGAGATGACGATGGCTAGGTAGCCGCTTTTAGGGGTCTTTTCTTTCAAATAAAAGTGCGCCAATATCAAGGTCCACAAAGGCGACAAATAAAACAGCAGCATCACGCGCATGACCTCGCCATCTATTACCGCCAACACGTAAGCCAGATTGGTCCAACCGGCTACCAATGCCAGGTAAACGATGCTAAAAGGCTGCTTGAATAGACCGCGCCAATGTTTAGCAAAATACAGGCTGGCCAACAACACGGTGATGCCGTAGGTGTAAAAGCTGGAGGCCACGCCCGATACCCCCATGTCAGCCATGAGCCGATACGGGTACCAAATAATGCCCCAGCACACGGCGCCAAATAGCAATCCGGATACGGCTAGGTACTGTCTATTTTGGGCGGGCTGCGCTGTTTGCTGATGGCTGGACATGGCTTCTTTCTTCATAAGTTGCAGTGGCACTCGATGCTAACAGCAATGCGTGCTAAGGGCTATGGAATGTCTGCCACGTATATTACAATATCGGCCATGAATGCCAACCTAAACTTACTGCAAGCCTACCCTTTTCAGCGTCTACGCGATTTATTCAAGGGCACCACAGCCAATCCCGCCTACACCCCGATTAATTTATCCATAGGCGAGCCCAAGCACGCTACGCCGCCTTTGATTGAACAGGCTTTGGTGGACAATTTGGCCGGCTTGGCCACTTACCCGACGACATTGGGTAGCCCTGCCCTGCGTGAGACCATAGCCAACTGGTTAAGTCGTCGTTACGGCATCCCCGCGCTTAACCCTGAAACGCAGATACTGCCTGTGACCGGCAGCCGCGAAGCCTTGTTTGCTTTCGCGCAAGTCATCATAGACTGCAGCAGCGCCATCAAGCCGGTGGTGATGTCCCCCAATCCGTTTTATCAAATATACGAAGGCGCGGCTTTCTTAGCCGGCGCCGAACCCTACTTTTTAAATACTTTGCCGGAAAATCAGCATGCCATGGACTTTGCCAGCGTGCCCAAGGAGGTATTGAAACGCACACAACTGGTCTACGTATGCAGCCCTGGCAACCCATCCGGCAAGGTGATGACCTTGGCACAATGGCAAACGGTGTTTGATTTATCCGATCAGTACGGCTTCGTCATTGCCGCCGACGAATGCTACTCGGAGATCTATTTTGACGAAAGTAAGCCGCCCTTAGGCGCCTTGCAAGCTGCACGGTTACTCAATCGTGATTACAAAAATCTAGTGGTGTTCAGCTCTTTATCCAAGCGCTCCAATGTACCTGGGATGCGTTCCGGTTTTGTTGCGGGGGATGCCGCCATCATAGAAAAATTTACGCTGTACCGCACCTACCATGGTTGCGCCATGAATCCTGCCGTGCAGGCCGCCAGCATGGCAGCGTGGAACGACGAGTTGCACGTCATTGAAAACCGCCGTCTGTATGCTGAAAAGTTTGCAGCGGTAACGCCCTTATTAAGCGAGGTATTGGAGGCAAGTTTGCCCGATGCGGCTTTTTACTTGTGGTGCAAGATTAAACCTCAATCAGGCAAAGCCATTAGCGACAGTGAATTTGCCCTAAGCTTATACCGTGATTTTAATGTGACGGTGTTGCCTGGCAGTTACCTAGCCAGACAAGCGCACGGCATTAATCCGGGAGAGCATTTTGTCCGATTGGCCTTGGTGGCGAGTTTGGATGAATGCTTAGAAGCAGCCAAGCGCATCAAGCTGGCCTGCGCGTAATTAACAAACTACATTAACTATTGTTTTTAATAACCTGATTAACTTCATTAAAAACCAATTCATTTGCATTGCTTTGCAAGCAATCCAAGGCCCGCACCTGCGGCATGCTACGCAACCAAGTGAGCTGCCTCTTAGCCAATTGGCGGGTCGCGAAAATCCCGCGATCACGCAGTTCTTCCAAGCCAATTTCACCGGCTAAATAGTGCAAGGCCTGGCGGTAGCCAACGCAGCGCATGGCAGTCGATTCGGCCGTTAATGCCGGGTATTTAATCAACAATCTCCGCACCTCATCCACCAAGCCTGCCGCCAGCATCTGCTCGAAACGCATGGCGATGCGCGCATGCAGCTGCTGACGATCACTGGGCAATAAGGCTATTTTCAAAACCTGGTATGGCAGTACCTGGCTGCTTTGCTCCGCGATCAATTCAGACAGGCGACGGCCGCTAATGGCATGCACCTCTAATGCACGCTGTATGCGTTGACTGTCATTGGGCGCCAAGCGCGCAGCCGTTAGCGCGTCCACGCTGGCTAGTTTTGCATGCATGGCCGGCCAACCTATGGCCGCCGCTTCCTCATCCAAGCGCATGCGCACTTGCGCATCCGCCTCCGGCAAGCCACCCATGCCCTGCTCCAGCGCTTTGAAATACAGCATGGTGCCGCCGACCAACAAAGGGATACGCCCGCGCGCGCTGATGTCAGCCATTAAGTCCAAAGCGTCTTGACGAAAGTTAGCGGCGGAATAAGCCTGTGTAGGCGGAATCAGATTAATTAGATGGTGCGGCGCCTGTTGCAAGGTGGCTGCATCCGGCTTGGCCGTGCCTATGTCCATGTCACGGTAGACCAAGGCCGAATCAACACTGATGATCTCCACTGGCAAGGCAGCGGCTAAGGCCACCGCGGCACCGGTCTTGCCGCTGGCGGTTGGGCCCATTAAGAATATGGCTGGAGCTGGCGTCATCTCGGCCTATTTACCGCGCATGAACATTTTATCCAAATCGGCTATGCCAACTTGAAACCAGGTTGGTCGTCCGTGATTGCATAAACCACTGCGTTCGGTCGCCTCCATGTCGCGCAACAAGGCATTCATTTCCGTTAGGCTTAGGCTGCGATTAGCTCGCACCGCTGCATGGCAGGCCATGGTGCCTAACAACTCATTGCGGCGTTCGGTTAATGCACGGCTGGCACCGAACTCGCGCAGATCGCGTAAGACATCCCTGGCCAGACTGACGGCATCGGCATTTTGCAGCATGCTAGGCACGGCCCGCACCACCAAGGTGGTGGGTGACAACACCGCTAAATCGAAGCCCAATTGCTGCAACTCGCCATCCTGGCTAGCCAAGGCTTCTTGTACGGTCGCCACCTCCAATTTATCGGCGCTAAAACTGACTGGAATTAGCAAAGGCTGCATGGCCACGGCCTGCTGATCCAATGCGTTTTTTAGCCGCTCGTACATAATGCGCTCGTGCGCCGCGTGCATGTCCACCACCACCAAACCCAAGGCATTTTGCGCCAAGACATAAATGCCGTGAATTTGCGCGACGGCAAACCCCAGTGGGTGCGCATCGTGTGCTATCTCATCTGTGGCAGCATCGCCAGCATGCTCGTCCCTATTGGCTTGCAGGGCAGCACTTGCGCTACTGATTGGCTGTTCTTTGGCGCCAAATAAACGCCCATAAAAATCCGGTGTTTGCTGCAGGCTTAAATCTATTTGCGTTTGCTCAATCGGATACGGTCTAGCGCTGGCAGCCGAAAATGGGTTGTATGCAGCTTGGGTAGCGCTCGCCGCATTGGACACGCCGGTTGGGCTGGCCAGGGCTTTGTGTAAGGCGTGAAAAATAAAACGGTGCAGCGCTTGGCTATCTCTAAAACGCACCTCGGTTTTACTTGGGTGCACATTGACGTCAACCAAACTGGAGTCCAACTCGATAAACAAGACAAATGCCGGGTGCCTATCGTGGTGCAACACGTCTTGGTAAGCTTGGCGTATGGCGTGGCTAATGAGTTTATCACGTACAAAGCGGCCGTTGACGTAGACGTATTGGCAATCGCTTTTATGCCGATTAAACGTTGGTTTAGCCGTAACGCCCCATAGGCGTAGGCCCGCTGCCGATTCATCAATGGCAATCGATTCTGCACTAAAAGCGGCACCTAAAATATCGCCAAAACGCTTAGTCGGTTCGCTCGCCGGATAGCGGCATAAGGCCCTGCCGTTATGCTGCAACATAAAACTCACGTCCGGGCGCGATAGCGCAATGCGATTAAAAGCGGCTTCGCAATGCGCAAACTCGGTGCCCTCGGTTTTTAAAAACTTACGGCGCGCCGGTGTATTGAAATACAAATCGTTTACTTCTATCACCGTGCCAGCGTCTAGGGCGGCCGGTGCTATGGGTGAAATTTGGCTGCCATCCGATTGGATGCGCCAAGCATGGCCCGCATAGGCACGGCGGCTGACAATGTGCGTGCGGGATACCGAGGCGATGCTGGCTAAGGCTTCGCCGCGGAAACCCAAACTGGCGACCGCTTCCAAATCGTCTAGACTGGCAATCTTGCTGGTGGCGTGACGGGTCAAGGCCATGGCCAAGTCGTCTTCGGCTATGCCCAAGCCATTGTCCATGATGCGCATTTGCTTGACGCCGCCCTCTAACAAGGCCACTTGAATATCGTTGCTGGCTGCATCCAAGCTGTTCTCTAGCAATTCCTTTAAAGCCGAGGCGGGCCGCTCCACCACTTCGCCAGCGGCGATTTGGCTAATCAATTGATCGGGTAACAGGCGAATGCGCATAGTGGTGGCTATTTTACCTTTTTTAAGGCAATTTCTTGAGCGCCTCCACGCATTAAATCCACGCTGCTAAAAATAATCCGTAAAAACGGCTTGGCAAAGCCAAGTACAAGTACAAGTACAAGTACAAAAAAATTATATTGCCCATATTTTTTATATTGACTATGTTTTTTATATTGACATATATCATCCGGCTGTAAATAATACCGATTAATAAGGGGTAAAAATGACAACAAAGGCCGGCAACACGCTTTTTAACATCGTCTCATCGTTGGAAATGGATCAAACCAAATTGGTGCATATTTACAGCGAACGATTAAGTCTATTAACGAAAAAACAAAGAGTGATCTTTGATTTACTTAGTCACGGCATGTTAGTCAAAGACATCGCCAAGCATTTAGATTTGGCCGAGATCACCGTCAAGGTGGTCAAGGCAAGGGTCATGAAGTTGCTGGATATCAGCAGTTTGCAAGAATTGGCTGTCATCGGCAAATGCTGCGCCTGCCCCTACGTCAAACCGTTTATTCAAATGCAATCCCAAGAAAACTAATCTAGGCTAACCGTTTCCAAATAATCGGGCACGGTCACCGACCAATGCAATTGCTCTTCTAGGTGCAAACGCATGGCATCGGCAGCAACCGGTTCGCCATGGGTGATAAAGGTCCTCTTCGGTGGCGTGCTAAACCCGCTTAACCAAGTCAAAATCTCCGCGTAATCGGCGTGTGCCGATAAATTGCTAATCAAGGCAACCTTGGCTAAAACTGGCACGTACTCGCCGTGTATTTTGATGCTCTGCGCCCCGTCCAGCATGGCCGCGCCGCGCGTGCCAGCCGCCTGAAAGCCAACAAATAAAATCGTGTTATTGGCATGCGGCGCAAACGCTTTTAAATGGTGTACCACGCGCCCACCGGTGGCCATGCCGCTGGCTGACAATATAATCATGGGGCCATGCATTAAATTAAGGCGCTTGGACTCTTCCACCCCGTTCACCATGTGCGCAACCCGGCATAAGGCATGACTTTGCTCAGCGCTTAATCGATGTTCATCGCTAAAGTGATTGAATATGGCCGTGGCATCGACCGCCATCGGGCTATTTAGATAAACCGGCAGGTCTTTAGGAATGCTCCCAGCCGCTTTGAGCAAATGGATGTAATAAAGCAATTCTTGCGCGCGACCAACGGCAAAAACCGGTATCAACACCACGCCTTTTTGCTTAACGGTTTGGTTGATGATCTCGGCTAACTGAATTTGCGGATCACTGCGTTCGTGCAAGCGATTACCGTAGGTCGACTCCAATACCAAATAATCCGCTTGCTTGATGGTCGCTGGCGCTTTCATCAGAATATCGTGCGGCCTACCTATGTCGCCGGAAAACAAAATAGAGGTTTTTTTACTGTGTATGCGCACGAAAGCCGAACCCAAAATATGGCCGCTGGGCGCCAGGCGTAGTGTTAAGCCAGCGCCTAAATCCTGGTCTTTGTCGTAGGTAATCGGCACCAACAAGGCCAAGGCATTTTGCGCGTCTTCGGTGCTATACAAAGGCAGTGCCGGGTTGTGTTTCGAAAAACCGCTTTTGTTGGCATAGCGCGCTTCTTCTTCCTGCAAATGCGCCGAATCCAACAACAAGACTTCGCACAAATCCCGCGTCGCGGGCGTGCAATACACCTTGCCAGAAAAGCCATGTTTAACCAACAAGGGCAAGTAGCCGCTGTGGTCAATGTGGGCATGGGTCAACACCACCGCATCGATGGTTCTAGGGTCTATGGGCAAATCGGCCCAGTTCCTTAAACGCAATTGCTTGAGACCTTGAAACAGGCCGCAATCTATCAAAATTCGCTTAGCGGAACCGTCTGCCGCTTGATGGCTGAGCAAGTATTTCGATCCGGTGACGGTGCCGGTTGCACCTAAAAAACGTAATTGCATGCTAGACCTCGTTTAATGCTGGTCTATGGCGCAAGAGTCAGTGGGCATTATTCGTATGCCACTTTACTTTTTGCCAGGGCCGGGTTGGTGGAAAAATACTTCTTAATGCCGTTTAAAATCGACGTGCAAAGTTGCTCTTGGTAGGATTCATCATTCAAGCGGCGCTCTTCTTCCGGGTTGCTAATGAAGGCGGTCTCAACCAGTATGGATGGAATATCCGGTGATTTAAGCACCGCAAAAGCCGCCTGCTCCACCCTTTTGGCGTGCAAGGTATTGATTTCGCCTATCTCAGACAACACCGCTTTACCCAATTTCAAGCTGTCATTAATGGTCGCTGTTTGCGATAAATCCAGCAAGGTTCTGGCTAATATGGGGTCTTTATCGTTCAAGCTTACCCCGCCTATTAAATCCGATTCGTTCTCTTTTTTCGCCAAATACCTGGCACTGGCACTGGTGGCACCGCGTTCCGACAAAGCAAAAACCGATGAGCCGCGTGCCGACTGCTTGGTGAAAGCATCGGCATGGATAGACACAAATAAATCGGCTTGCATGCCTCTGGCTTTAACCACGCGCCCATGCAAAGGAATGAAGTAATCGCCATCGCGTGTTAATACCGCACGCATATTCGGTTCCGCATCAATTTGCTGCTTGAGCTTCTTGGCTATCATGAGCGTGATGTCTTTTTCCCGACTGCCATTCGCGCCATTAGCACCGGGATCTTCACCGCCATGACCAGCGTCAATCGCCACAGTAATTTGCCTGCCTACTTTTTTCACTTCGTCAGGCATGTTTTTAATCACCGGCCCTTCTGTTGTGCTTGGCGGGTTTGCCGGAGCGGTTTGACTAACTGCATTATTGGTCAGTGCTGCCGATTCCACCGCAGCCGGTTCGGGCGCAGTCGTGGCTGGCGCCGGCGCATCCGCCGTTAGTGCTGCAGCGGTTGACGGGGCAGGATCGCGCTCAGCCACCATAGCCATCAAGGGATCCAAGGCCGGATAAACATCCAACACCAATCGGTATTTGTATGCGCCGGTGGGGGTTAATGTGAAGGCATTGGGTTTGGCCGCGGCTTTTAAATCCACCACCAGGCGCACGCCTTGCTGAAAATTAGCGCTGCGTATCTGCTTGATGTAAGGGTCGTTAGCCTGCACTTTATCGGCCAATGATTTGATGGCTGGGTTGAGTTCGACTTGATCTATATCCAACACCACCCGATCCGGATTTTGCATGTAGCTCATTTTATAAGTGAAGGCGCTGTTAGCCTCCAACGTAATGCGCGTGTAGTCTTGTGCCGGCCAAACCCGAACTGCACTGACCAAGTTGGCGGCCAAGGCAAACTGATTTAAGTGCAACAACAGCAGCAGGCTCAATAGGCCTTGCACTAAGCTTTTTTTCATAGGCTGCTTGGTATCCCTTGCAAACATTTTTTTCCTAATGGGGTGTGCGCCACTATACGCACACAACGGCCTAAGGCCACGCCCAACATTTTAACGTCAAAAACAATTTCGAGGTCAGGCCTGTTTAAACAATTTTTCGCCTTATTTGGCCACTCTATTAGACACAAAGTGTGCGCATTAAAGTACTCACGAAACCCAGCCGATTCCCATTCCTCCTCGTCATTAAAACGGTATAAATCAAAATGGCATAACTGCACCGGGGTTTGATTGGCTAAAGAAACGGGATAGGTTTCAAGCAAGGTGTAGGTCGGGCTTTTAACTTTGCCGTTAAAGCCCAAGGCGTGCAATAAACCCCGCACCAATGTAGTCTTGCCGGCGCCCAGATCCCCTTGTAAATACACCGTCATATTGGCTTGCAGGGCTGGTGCCAACAATTGGCCTAAAGCCAAGGTTGCCGCCTCATCTGGCAAATCAAGTGTAAAATCAACGCTCATGACAGACCAAACTACATTACTAACGCTCGCCCAAGACATCAAACGCTGGGGCATGGCGCTGGGTTTTAATCAAATCGGCATTACCGATACGAATTTGCAGGAGGCGGAAGCGCATCATCAAGCTTGGATTGCTAAAGGATTTCATGGTGAAATGGATTATATGGCAAAACACGGCCTCAAGCGCACCCGCCCTGAAGAATTGGTGCCACGCACGCTAAGGGTGATTTCGGCTCGCTTGGATTACCTGCCGGCTAATGCGCTAGGGAGTGATGCGGTGCTCAACGATGCGTCCAAGGCTTTTATATCGCGTTACGCCTTGGCGCGCGATTACCACAAAGTGATGCGCAAAAAACTGCAAACACTCAGTGAAAAAATAGCCATCGCCTTAGAAAAATGCGAGCAAACCGACTTTAGTTACAGGGTGTTCACCGACAGCGCGCCGGTATTGGAAGTGGCTTTAGCAGAAAAAGCCGGCATGGGCTGGCGCGGCAAACACACCTTACTGATCAATAAAGACCACGGCTCTTGGTTTTTCTTAGGCGAGATTTACACCAACCTACCCTTACCGGTTGACGCACCCGGCAGCAACCATTGCGGCACCTGCCAAAACTGCATAGACGTGTGCCCCACTCAAGCCATCGTGGCGCCCTACCAAGTCGATGCCAGGCGCTGCATATCCTACCTAACCATAGAGTTAAAAGGCAGCATACCTTTGCAATTCAGGCCCATGATAGGCAACCGCGTATACGGTTGCGATGACTGCCAACTGGCATGCCCATGGAATAAATTTGCCGAAGTGAGTCACGAGCCGGATTTTGTCATCAAGCACGGTTTGGACGACATAAGCTTAGTAGAATGCTTTGCGTGGACAGAGGCAGAATTTAACAGCAAGTTAGCCGGCAGCGCGATATACCGCATTGGCTACCAACAATGGTTACGCAATATCGCCGTGGGCTTAGGCAACGCTAAAACCAGCCAGGAAATTATTGCGGCTTTGCAAGCGCGGGCTAATGATGGATCGGTCTTATTGCGCGAACACGTGCTGTGGGCGTTGGCGCAACACCAACACTAACTCGCTCAATCGTCGGCGCTGGAGCCGATTTTGTGCACGCTTAAATCGGCACCATCAAACTCTTCTTCCTGACTCAAGCGTATGCCTACTAGCATTTTTAGAACGCCGTATACCAATGCACCGCCAACCACGGCAATCAACACGCCCAAGCCCGTACCTAGCAGTTGCGCCATAAAACTAATGCCACCCAGGCCACCTAAGGCAGTCGTACCAAAAATACCGGCAGCTAACCCGCCCCAAGCACCGCACAAGCCGTGCAATGGCCAAACACCCAATACGTCATCAATTTTTAAGCGGTTTTGCGTTAAATTAAATGCCCAGACGAACAAGGCACCGGCCACGACACCGGTAGCCAAGGCGCCCAGTGGATGCATCACGTCAGAACCAGCACAAACGGCAACCAAGCCAGCCAAGGGGCCGTTGTGGACAAAGCCTGGGTCATTTTTACCAACCACCAAAGCCGCCAAGGTGCCACCGACTAAAGCCATCAATGAATTCACCGCCACTAAACCGGATATACCCTGTATAGCCTGCGCAGACATAACGTTAAAGCCAAACCAACCAACAGTCAGTATCCATGCACCTAGCGCTAAAAACGGGATATTGGATGGCGGGTAGGCATGCAGCCTGCCGTCTTTGCTGTAACGGCCATTGCGCGCGCCCAATAACATGACCGCGGCCAAGGCAATCCAGCCACCCATGGCATGCACCACTACCGACCCAGCAAAATCGTGGAATTTAGCACCATAGCTAGCGTTTAACCATTCTTGAAAGCCGTAATGGTTATTCCATGCGATGCCCTCAAAAAATGGATAAACAAAACCAACCAAGGCAAAAGTGGCGGCCAATTGTGGATGAAATTTAGCGCGTTCGGCTATGCCCCCAGAAACGATGGCGGGAATGGCAGCGGCAAAAGTCAGCAAGAAAAAGAACTTCACTAAATCGTAGCCATTTTTCGCGGCCAACACCTCGGCCCCGCTAAAAAAGTTAAGACCATAAGCAATGCTGTAGCCTATAAAAAAATAAGCCACGGTGGACACCGAAAAATCCACCATAATTTTAACCAAGGCATTGACTTGATTTTTCTTACGCACCGTACCCACCTCCAAAAAGGCAAATCCAGCATGCATAGCAAGCACCATAATGGCACCTAATAAAACAAATAACACATCGTTTGCTGAGACTAATGTTTCCATTTTTTCGCTACTCCAAAATTTTCATGACGTATTTGTAAGCAAATAGCGCGCCAAAACTTAAGTAATTGTTTTTTAAATAACTATCTCATGATATCACCCTATTGAATGCACGAAATGAGTGCAAGGCACTTTGCATGGCACCATAACAGTGCTTATTAATGCTCTTTACAAGCCACGCCAGCCGCCACATACTGCGCTAACAATTCAATTAATGGTGCATGGACATGGAATTAATATTGATGCTAATTTTGTTTTTGGCCGCCTGGTTTTGGCTAGACAGCATGGGCAAACGCGAACGAGCCATACTGCTGGGTAGCGAATTAGCCGCGCGCTACAACCTACAACTGCTGGATGAAAGCGTGGCTTGCACCAAGTTGAGCCTGGGGCGTAACAGCCGTGGGCACGCGCAATTCCTGCGCCGTTATGCATTTGATGTGAGCGCCCGTGGCGTAGATCGCTTACATTGCGAATTGACCCTACTCGGCGATCAATTGCAAACCTGGCACATTCCACCCTATCAGCAATAAACATCCTTCCTTGGGAATGCGCTGGGGCAATGTTAAAATGCGCGCATGGAAAATAATCAAGACACCCTACAGCGCTTCATATTTGAAAGCAGCCCGGTACGAGGCAATCTAGTGCACCTAGGTCTCACCTTGCAAATGGCTTTAAATAAGCAAAACTTGCCTAGCGGTTTACGCCAATCATTGGGGGAATTGATGGCAGCCAGCGCCTTATTGGCTGCCACACTGAAAATGAACGGCAGCATGGTCTTGCAGATTCAAAGCAAAGGCACGCTCAAACTGTTGGTTGTGGAATGCACCTGCGACGACGATGCGCCCCTTAGAATGCGCGCCACGGCAAAATGGTCAGGCGACATAGACGAGCAACAGCACTTGTTTGATCTCATCACACAAGGTCAATTCATCATCACCCTGGATCCAAAAGACGGCAATCAAGCCTACCAGGGTATCGTGCCATTAGAAGGCGACAGCATCGCCACCATATTGGAAAATTACATGCTGCGCTCGGAGCAAATCGATACGCGCATTTGGCTGTGTTGCGACGGCAATACAGCGGCTGGCATGCTATTGCAAAAACTACCGGAAACCATGAACCAAACAACAGTAGAACACGATGCTGACATATGGAACCGTGTCGGCCATCTAGCCAACACCATGCAGGACGAAGAATTGTTGCACTTGCCCGCAGAAACCTTGCTGACTAGGTTGTTTCATGAGGAGCAAGTGCGCCTGTTTGCTGCCAGCAATACCCAGTTTTTCTGCAGTTGCAGCCGCGATAGCGTGGCCAGCATGTTGCGTATGCTAGGTGACGAGGAGTTGCAGAGTATATTGGCCGAACAAGGCCAGATAGAAGTGAATTGCGATTTTTGCAACACCCATTACGCCTTTGACAAGGTGGATGCTACGCAGCTATTGATGACGCCGGTGGTGGCCCCCAGTCAGCCTAACATTCATTAGTGGCTAAGCTGCTGCCGCCTGCGCTCAAATAAACACACTGCCGCTGCGGCGGCGGCATTGAGCGATTCTATTCGACCTAGCTGCCCTTGCGCCATGGGAATCGTCACCCGCTTGCTGGCTGCTGCCATGGTGTCTTTACGCAGCCCCGCCCCCTCATTACCAAAAACAAAAGCGCAAGCGCCTCGCAAGTCTTGGCTATACAAAGACTCGCCATTCATAGCGGTGGCATAACTGTCACCGTTAAATCGTTCTAGCTCAGCGACTATGTCAGCACGTGTTTGCATGGCCAGCACGAATTGCGCACCCTGCCCACCACGTAAGGCTTTAGGTGACCATGGGTCGGTGCAACTGCTGCTTAAATAGACCGCTTCCACCCCTGCTGCGGCCGCCGTGCGTAGCATGCTGCCTAGATTACCTGGGTCCTGTATGTCTTCTAACATTAAGACAAAGCTGGGTTGATAGTCTAAAGCTAACTGTTGGATCTTGACCATGGCCAGTATGCCGGTGGAGCTTACTACCGGGCTGAGTTCGGCAAACATCAGCGTGGGCAGCATAATGGTATCTAGGTGCTCCAAGCTTTGCATTAAACCGGTGGCCTCCACGCTACTTTGGCCTTCTGGAATAATGACCAACTCGGGCTCACCAAAGGCCGCTAGGTAATCTTCAATAAGGTGCACCCCATCCAGCAATGTCAGCCCTTCGCTGCGTCTTTCCCTGGCGTTATCGGCCAATCTTTTTAACTGCTTAAAAACCGGATTATCACGCGAAACGATGTGCTTAAAAGACATGCGGTGCTCACCTATGGTGCCTTAAGAAAATGCGCTTGCGCTGCGCCTAAGCACGCAGAACAAGCGCCGAGTGCTTGATGATTACTTTTGTCTAAGTTTTAAATTAGCCGCTATGCGTAAGCGCAAGGCATTTAACTTAATAAAACCACCGGCGTCTTTTTGGTCGTAAGCACCTTTGTCGTCTTCAAAAGTAGCAATAGTCGAATCAAACAAGGAATTGGTTTTGCTATCACGGCCCGTGACGATCACATTGCCTTTATATAACTTAACGCGCACCCAGCCGTTTACCACGGTTTGTGTGTGGTCTATCAAGGTTTGCAAGGCTATGCGCTCCGGACTCCACCAATAACCGTTATAAATCATGCTGGCATAGCGTGGCATTAAATCGTCTTTTAAGTGCGCCACTTCGCGATCCAAAGTGATGGACTCAATAGCGCGGTGCGCTTTTAACAATATGGTGCCGCCCGGCGTTTCATAACAACCGCGAGACTTCATGCCGACGTAGCGATTTTCCACTAAATCCAAACGGCCTATACCGTGCTTACCACCCATTTTATTAAGGTGGGCCAATATGGCATGCGGCTTCATGGCCTCGCCATTCAAGCTCACCGGGTCGCCATTCACGTATTCAATGTCCAAGTACTCAGCGGCATCCGGTGCTTTTTCTGGGCTCACGCTCCAACGCCACATCGACTCTTCTGCCTCGGCAGCCGGGTCCTCCAAGTGACGGCCTTCGTAGGAAATGTGCAATAAATTAGCATCCATGCTGTATGGGCTGCCACCTTGCTTGTGCTTCATGTCGACCGGAATGCCGTGCTTTTCCGCGTAGGCCATCAATTTTTCACGGCTCAATAAATCCCACTCACGCCATGGCGCAATGATTTGTATGTTTGGATTTAAGGCGTACGCACCCAACTCAAAGCGCACTTGGTCGTTACCCTTGCCGGTAGCGCCATGTGAGATGGCGTCTGCATTGGTTTCGGCGGCAATTTCAATGAGGCGTTTGGCGATCAATGGGCGCGCAATCGAGGTGCCCAATAGGTATTCACCTTCGTAGACGGTGTTGGCTCTGAACATAGGAAAGACAAAGTCACGCACAAATTCTTCACGGCAATCGTCTATGTAAATCTCTTTAACGCCTGCTGCCGTGGCCTTAGCCCTTGCTGGCTCCAACTCTTCACCTTGACCTAGGTCTGCGGTGAAGGTGACCACTTCGCATTGGTACTCGTCTTGTAACCATTTCAGAATAACCGAAGTATCCAGGCCGCCTGAATAGGCTAACACCACTTTTTTAATGTCTTTTTTAACTGTGCTCATTGCTTAAACTTTTCCTAATAATAAATATTCCATTAACGCTTTTTGCACGTGCAATCGATTCTCTGCCTCGTCCCAAACCACGGATTGGCGCCCGTCTATCACTTCAGCTGACACTTCCTCGCCGCGGTGCGCCGGTAGGCAATGCATGAACAAAGCGTCTTCAGCTGCCACTTGCATCATGTCGGCATCGACCTGCCAATCCACAAAGTCACGCAAGCGCTCTTCGTTTTCTGCCTCAAAGCCCATGCTGGTCCAAACATCGGTGGTAACCAAATGTGCACCTCTGGCCGCATCCATAGGATCAGCAAAGACTTCGAAATGGTTATTACCGTACAAGTTTGCCCGCTCAGGCTCGACTTCGTAGCCCGGTGGCGTAGAAACATGCACATTGAAATCCAGCACCTCGGCCGCTTGCAACCAGGTATTGCAAACGTTGTTACTATCGCCTATCCACGCCACGGTCTTGCCTTTTATGGAGCCACGGTGCTCGATGTAGGTGAAAATGTCCGCCAATATTTGGCAAGGATGGTATTCATTGGTTAAACCATTGACCACTGGCACACGTGAATTTGCCGCAAAACGCTCGATAATCTCCTGCTCAAAGGTCCGTATCATAACGATGTCACTCATGCGCGAAATGACTTGCGCGGCGTCTTCGACTGGTTCACCACGGCCCAATTGCGAATCACGGGTATTGAGGTAAATGGCGGAGCCGCCTAACTGCTGCATACCTGCTTCGAAAGACAAGCGGGTGCGGGTGCTGGCCTTTTCAAAGATCATCACCAAGGTGCGATCCTGCAGGGGCCAGTATTGTTGGTATGCCTTAAATTGACTCTTAATGATGCGGGTGCGCTCAAACACGTAGAGCAGCTCTTCGCGAGATAAGTCATTGAATTGTAAGAAATGTTTTATTGACATGTGTTTACCGCTTTGCTTCCAAATAACGCTTGCTATTTTTAATCTAACTTATTAAGTTTAAATTACAACTTATTGTTTTAAATATTCTTTTATAACAGCAGACAAACGCTTAACCAATTCTTGCGCCTCGTCTTGCTTGATGACCAAAGGCGGCAACAATCGCACCACCTTGTCTGCCGTGACGTTGATTAGCAACTTGGCTTCTAAGGCCATTTTAACCAATTCCCCGCAAGGCCTATCCAGCTCTATGCCTATCATTAAACCGGCATTACGCACCATTTTGACGGCCGGCGTATCAGCAAACGCTGTCTGGAAACCCAATTTAATCAGCTCGCCCATTTTTTCTGCATGAGCACACAAGCCCTCGTCTTCTATCGTCGCCAATGTCGCCAAGCCGGCCGCACAGGCTAAGGGGTTGCCGCCAAAGGTTGATCCGTGTTTACCATAAACAAACACCTCAGCCGCTTTACCCCTTGCCAAGCATGCTCCTATGGGCACACCGGAACCCAAGCCCTTAGCTAAACTCATGACATCCGGCATAATTGCCGTGTGTTGGTAAGCAAACCAAGTGCCGGTACGACCTATGCCAGTTTGCACTTCATCAACCATGAGCAGCCAGCCGTGGGCATCGCAAATTTGCCGCAGGGTTTCCAAATAGGCACTGCTGTCTTTAGGAATATTGATGCCGCCTTCACCTTGAACCGGCTCAACCAATATGGCCACCACATTCGGGTTGCTACTGGCCACTTGCTTAACCGCATCGACGTCATCGTAAGGCACGCGTATAAAACCGCTGACCAAGGGCTCAAAGCCAGCTTGCACCTTGCGATTGCCGGTTGCCGATAAAGTCGCCATGGTGCGTCCGTGAAAGGACTTGTCCATCACAATAATTTCTGGGCTGCTGATGCCTTTGTTGTGCCCATAAAGCCTAGCCAACTTGATACTGGCTTCATTGGCTTCGCAACCGGAATTGCAAAAGAACACCTTATCCATGCCCGAGATAGCACACAACTTATCGGCCAAAGCGGCCTGCTCGGCAATCTGGTAGATATTCGATACGTGTATGAGCTTGGCGGCCTGCTCACTAATGGCCGCAACCAGTTTAGGGTGCGCATGGCCCAAGCCATTTACCGCCACCCCAGCTAAGGCGTCCAGGTATTTTTCCCCATTCGCGTCCCACAGCCACACCCCCTCGCCTTTAGTAAAGGTGACCGGCTGACGCATATAGGTGTTCATTAAATGATCTGACATAGCACTCTTTAATAAAAATTAACCCAAAACAATAATGAAAAACGGCGACCAATGCCGCCGTTGGGACTGAAGTGTGTGGATTGGGTATGGGCCACAGCCTGAATTTATAATCGCCAGCGATTGCTTTAAAGCAAACACCATTGCATTCATAAATACACGTAAAATAATAAGTGTGAGATTATCTGAAAACCCCGTATTTGGCAAGCTGTAGTCTAGCTGGCTAGCATATTAAAAACAGTAGCTTAGCACACAAAATCCATGCAAAAAATCAAAGCTTTTCGATTAAACCTCAGCAGTTTGCCTAATCTAGGCAGCCTATGGATGCTGCTTGCTGCGCTTGGCTTTGCGCTAATGGGCGCATTGGTTAAGCTCGGAGCAACAAAATTTAGCAGCAGCGAACTGGTGTTTTACCGCTCTTTATTTGGCTTAATCACGGTAACCCTCTACCTGCATTGTCAAAAAATAAGCCTGGCCACGCCGGTGCTTTTCAAGCAGATGTCACGCGCACTGGTTGGCTTTGCCTCCTTGGTGTTATTTTTTTACGCCATCGCACACTTGCCGCTCGCAACCGCCATGACGCTTAATTACACCTCGCCTTTATTCCTCGCTTTATTGTCGCCTTTTTTATTGCAGGAAGCACTCAAAAGAACGCTGCTATTAGCGCTCATCATAGGCTTTATTGGCGTCAGCTTGCTACTGAAACCCACTTTAAACAGCGGTAACGCCTTGGCCGGCAGCCTGGGTTTATTGTCTGGGCTTGGCGCTGCTTGGGCCTATGTGCACGTCAAACAATTGGGGCAACAAAACGAACCGGATACCCGCACGGTGTTTTACTTTACCTTGGTGTCTACCGTATTGGCAGGATTGTGGATGCTGATGGCGCCGCAACTCCAACGCTTAGACGGCATGAACAGCCTGCTACTAAACGGATTTCATCGCTTGAATTGGCAAGATATGCCGCTGCTAATCGGCTTAGGTGCCACGGCCACCGTCGCCCAGCTAGCCATGACGCGGGCCTATCGCACTGGCGACACCTTGGTGGTAGCCAGTTTAGCTTACACCACGGTGATGTTAGCGAGCCTATTTGGTGTGTTGTGGTGGGGAGAGCAGTTAAGCTTCAGCGATTGCCTAGCCATAGCCCTGATAGTCTTAAGCGGACTCATCAGCCTACGCAGCAAAGCCGTCTAACTTACTAGGCTTCCAACAAGCCGCTGCGCATGGCAATCAAGGCAATTTCCGCCGAGTTGTTTGCATTTAACTTTTGCTTGATGTTGTATAGATGGGTGCCCACCGTACGTGGGCTTAAAAATAAGGTTTCAGCAATCTCATTGGTGGTTTTACCCTTAGCCAATGCCATGAACACCTCAAACTCCCTAGGGGATAACACGTCCACTGGATTTTGATCGCCAGACAATTGCTGTATGGCCATTTGCTGAGCCACGCCCGCTTCCAAGTATTTCTTGCCACTGGCCACCACGCGTATCGCTTTGATCATCTCTTCGGCGGCACTGCGTTTAGTTAAATAGCCCATGGCACCGGCATTGAGCACGCGTTTGGGATGCACCGAATCCTCATGGGCCGACAGCACCAGTATTTTTGCCGCACTGTCTTTGGCTAAAATGCGCTCTATGGCTTCCAAGCCGCCTATACCCGGCATGGTGATATCCATGACCACCACATGTGGCTTGAATTCCATGTAACGCTGTATGGCTTGCTCACCGCTTTCGGCTTCGCACACCACCTTAATGTCCGCATCGGTTTCCAGTAGCATTTTAAAACCCATGCGCACTACCGCATGATCGTCCACCAACATCACATTAATTACGCTCATTATTTTTTACCCGTTCACTAAAAGCGGCCTAACTTACCCGCGGAATGTTGATATGGATCGCGGTACCACGATTCGGTTCAGACAGCAGACTAAAGCTGCCGTGAAAACCCTGCACACGCTCGCGTATGCCTAGCAAACCGAAATGCTGAGATTGATCGACTGACGCCATGTTCATGCCTACGCCATCGTCCTTAATCAGCAACTGCAACTCGTTTTCAAGCAAGGTCAAACTGACCTCTATGCTTGATGCTTGCGCGTGCTTTAAGGCATTGTTAATGGATTCTTGAACTATGCGAAAAACATTGATATTCAAGCTCTCGCCCAAATCGTCTAACTGACCGTTTAACTTTAATTCGAAACGCACGTTAGCATGCAGTTTTTGCCAGTAATTCATCGTATCGCGCAAGGTTTCGGACAAGCCTAAGTTGTCTAAAGCTCCGGGGCGCAACTGCCTTATGATGCTGTGCATGCCTTCGTAAATTTGGTTGGCTGCGCCCACTATGGTTTGCGCATTGGCCGCTATGTCCGGCGATTTATCCTTGGCCTTATTGGCGATTGCCACCGCAAAGGTTTTGATGGCCGTGACATACTGACCAAGCTCATCATGTAATTCTCTCGCCAAACTGCGACGCTCGTCTTCAATGTGGGTTTGAATCAACTGGGTGAGCTGACGGTTTTCTTCCAATTGGCGCTCCATGGCTAAAGACTCGGCCATGCGGTTCAAACTATGGCCTATGCGATTGAATTCCGGGAGCGTAAAGGTCGGCAAGCGCGTGCTTAAATCGCCTCGCTCCATTCGGTTAATCGAGGTCAATATAGGTTTAATCGGCTTCAAGGAGTGGCTTAACAAGGCATACACCATCAAATTGAGCAACACGAAAAAAAACAAACCCACCCACATCAACTGCCTAAAACCCGACCAAGCTTCGCGTATTGAACCGGCGGCACTGGACGACACCACCAAGGTACCATAACGTATACGGCGTTCCACTGTCTCCACTGGCGGCTGGACCATTTTCTCAAACCACGATGGCGCGTGAACATCCGCCTTGTAGGTCGATGCCGGCGAAGTATACAAAACGTTGCCACTGATGTCGTACAGCACGATGTGGCTGCTGCGCACGTAACCTAGAGACTGCAAAAAGCTTTGTAAGACCTTATCTGTTTGACCGTATTCCGGATTAAGGGCAGAACTAATGATTACCGTATCAAGTAATTGCACAGTGACACGACTGGCCGCCTCAACTCGCTCGCGTATGGATGTGCGCGTGTCGTTGACCAGTATACTGCCCACCACCAAGATAAAAGCCAGTGACAACAATGTAATGAGAAGATTTAAACGGAATTTTAAGCTCATGTAGAAGACAGATTTTGCTTTATTGTAGGCAGTTGAAATGACAAGTTAACATGTGTAGAGTTTAGCAAGTTTAACGCAATTGCAATATAGTGATATTCACTAGAAAACAAAATGGAACCCATCCTCCATGCACACCGCCTTCCTTTTAGACGCTGCAAAAGCCGTACAAAAATCCATCCTAGACAACGAAGCAGCTTTGGAATCACTAGACCGTGCCATAGGTGACGGTGACCACTACATCAACATGGTGCGTGGCGCACAAGCTATCGTTAGCATGGAAGACGAGTTGACCTCATTAAGTGTTGCACTAGCCTTAAATAAAATTGGCTTGAAACTGCTTAGCACCTTAGGAGGTGCATCTGGGGCGCTGATGGCTAGCTTTTTTATCAGCATGGCAAAACAATGGCCGACTGCAGAAAATACCAATCCACTCTCGATTGCACTGGCTTTTGATGCCGGCGTGCAAGCCATCATGCTTCGAGGCAAAGCCGGCCTGGGCGAAAAAACCATGCTGGATGTACTCATACCGGTATCGCAACAATTTAAGCTGCTGGCCGAAAAAAAACAGAGCACACCCCTAATTTGCAAGGCCATAATTGATACCGCAGACCAAGGCTTGCAAAACACGCGCGACCTTATCGCGACCAAAGGACGAGCGGCCGGGTTAGGTGAGCGAGCAATAGGCCATTTGGATCCCGGCGCCAAAAGTTGTCAGTTAATAATAACAGCCATCTGCCAGTTAGCATCGCACCCCATAAATAGCACACGATATTAAGTCAGGATAAACAATGAAAAAATTCATAAACAAACTGGATGACGTCTTAATAGAAAGCTTGAGTGGCTTTGCACAAGCGCATGCCGACTTAGTCAACCTATCACTAAACCCGCATTTTCTCAGTCGCAAAAAACCAGCAGCGAATAAAGTGGCGTTAATTTCTGGCGGCGGTTCTGGCCACGAACCCCTGCACGCTGGCTACATAGGTTACGGCATGCTCGATGCTGCCTGCCCAGGCCACGTATTCACCTCACCCACCCCAGACCAAATGCTGACAGCAGCAGAGCACATCGCCAGCGACAAGGGCGTGTTATTTATAGTCAAAAACTACGCCGGTGATGTCATGAATTTTGAAATGGCAGCAGAAATGTTGTCGGTTGAAAATGCCACGGTCTATACCAGTGACGATTGCGCTGTGGTAAACAGCACCTACACCGAGGGCCGCCGTGGGGTAGCCGGCACCGTCATCGTGGAAAAATGCGTGGGCAGCCTAGCCGAAACTGGCGCCAGTCTTGCCGATTGCAAAGCCCTAGGCGAAAAAGTAAATGTGCGCACTTCCAGCATGGGCGTAGCACTGACCAGCTGCACGGTGCCAGCGGCTGGTCGCCCTACCTTTGCCATAGGCGACAATGAAATAGAAATGGGCGTTGGCATACACGGTGAACCCGGTCGACACCGAGTCAAAATGCAAGAGGCAGACGCCATTGTTAATGAGTGCGTTAAGGCCATACTGGCGGATTGGCAACAAAAGCAATTATGTCTAAAAGGTCAGCCTGAAGCTTTGTTGTTAGTTAACGGCTTTGGCGCCACTCCCTTAATGGAACTGTATTTAATCTACCATAGCGCAGCAACATTACTCAAAAAACATGGCATAGCCATCTCACGCTCATTGGTAGGTAATTACACCACGGCTCTCGACATGGCAGGGGCTTCGGTAAGCTTATGCCTATTGGACGATGAAATTAAACACCATTGGGACAGTCCAGTACACACAGCGGCACTGCGATGGGGCTGTTAAGCCATAAAGCGAGCGCGCAGATCCATTAAATTCAAGCTTTGCAATATCGCCTGCAAGCGAGCCATAGCGTTCTTACGCGGCTGACCGGTGTACTTGGCGACGATTAACTCATTTTTCATGGAGTGCTCCCAGCCCACCAGCTCGGTGACGGTGACTTGGTATCCAGCCGCCTCCAACTGCAAACAGCGTAAGACATTGGTCAGTTGGCTACCAAATTCACGGGTGTGTATAGGGTGGCGCCAAATTTCACTCAATGGTGATAGTGAAAAACTTTCGTTTTTATGCAGACGCAAGGCTTCCGCCACTTCCGCCTGACAACATGGCACCAATACCATGTAACTGGCTTGCTTGCTTAAGCCAAAGCGTATGGCATCGTCGGTCGCCGTGTTGCAAGCATGCAAAGCGGTCACCATGTCCACTTTAGCCGGCAAGCTGGGTGAAGTGATGGATTCGGCTACCGTTAAATGCTGAAAGTCCATGCGCGTAAATTGCAGCTCTGCCGCCAATTGCTGGGATTTCGCCACCAACTCAGGTCGGCTTTCTATGCCTATTACTTGGCCAGCCGCATGCTGCTTTAATAATAAGTCATACAAGATAAAACCCAAATAAGACTTGCCTGCCCCATGGTCAACAATAACAGGCTGCTCATTGCGCAACAGCGCCTCCTTAAACAAGGGCTCGATGAAGTTTACTAAATGGTAAACCTGCTTCAGTTTGCGTCTACTGTCTTGGTTGAGCTTGCCGTCGCGCGTGAGGATGTGCAAGGCTTTAAGCAAGTCTATGGATTGATTGGGGCGAATTTCTGCGGGCATGGTCATGCCGCTATTTTAAGGCAAAATCCGAACAAACTGCCGGCTCGCAGATAAAAAGGGGAATTACTCTAGGCAATGTTAAAATGCGCGGACAGAGCAATGCAATGCCTCAAAAAATCTAAACATGTTGAGGCGCTTCAACAAAGCAAGCACGGAAGAAGGATGATATAGATGGCGATTCAGTGGTACCCAGGGCACATGACCCAAGCGCGCAAAAAAGCCGAAGAAACGATGGAGTTCACCGACATCGTCATCGAGGTGTTGGATGCCCGGGTGCCTGCTGCCAGCCACAACCCCATGATAGATGAAATGCGTTTATTCCGTCAGCGCCCGCAACTCAAAATCCTCAACAAAGCCGATCTGGCTGACCCCTTGGCCACCCAAGCATGGCTTAATTATTTCAACAGCCAACCCAACACCAAAGCCGTCGCGCTGTCTTGCAAAAAGCCCGGTGACGCCAATAAAATTCCTAAGCACTGCCTAGCCCTAACGCCGCACCGCGGCACGCACTTAAAACCCTTACGCATGCTGATCATGGGCATCCCCAATGTGGGCAAGTCTACTTTAATGAACGCCCTATTGAATCGACGCGTGGCTAAGGTGGGCGACGAACCAGCCGTCACCAAAAGTCAACAGCGTTTTGATTTATCTGAAACCATGAGCATCACCGACACACCAGGCATGATGTGGCCCAAGATACAATACGAATCCGATGGCTACATGCTGGCCGCCAGCCACGCCATAGGCCGCAACGCCGTCATAGACGAAGACGTAGCGCTTTTTTTGGCCGACAACTTGCTTAAAACCTACCCCGCCCTGCTTAATGCGCGCTACAAATTGGATAGCATGAAGCACAATGGCGCCCTGCTCGATGTGAGCAAGATGGACGGTGTGGATTTATTGGAAGCCATAGCAAAACGCCGAACCTATAAGCGGCATGACGGCTTATGGGACATGGAAAAAACCGCCATGGCGTTTTTAACCGATTACCGCAGTGGCGCCATAGGCCGCATTAGCTTAGAAACGCCAAATAGTCGCGCCTTGATGACGCAAGCAAGCCTAGTGTTGCCAGACAATGCTACAGACAATGACACGGACGAGACCGCAGCAACCCCAAGCTAAGTGCTTTTTTTCTGCAACTGCTTACTAAACGCCAGGTCTAGCTTGCTCACGCGCTTGACTATTTGCGGGCCGTAGCCATTCACCCACGCAACAAATTCATCCATGGCCATGGGCTCACATAAGCGCGTGCTGTTACCCAAGCCGTCGCCTAACTGCAAGCTAAACAGCCCAGCGCTGCTCATGCTCATGGAATAAAGCGGGTTATCACTGCGGCGCTTAAGTCTATCAATGGCAGCGCTGGCCTTAGTCGATCGCATGTTTGTTCCTGTGCTTGATGATTAAAAATGAATTATGGCACGCTTTACGCAAAGCACCGGCAGACGCAAGTTTAAGTAGCTAGTTAAACCGGTAAACGCTAAAATCTCAGCCTGCCCGATTACCTCAATTCCCATCACACACTAGCGCATGTTAAACAGCCTTAATTCTCCCCAACGCGAAGCGGTCAAATACCTAGATGGCCCCTTGTTGGTTCTGGCTGGCGCAGGTAGCGGCAAGACCCGAGTCATCACGCAAAAAATCAGCTATTTGATCGACGAGGCCGGTTATTCACCTAAAGAAATAGCGGCCATCACCTTCACCAATAAAGCTGCACGCGAAATGCAAGATCGGGTGGGCAAATTAATGCAAGGCAAAAGCACTAAAGGCCTGACCATAGCGACCTTCCATTCACTAGGCCTGCAAATGCTGCGTGCCGAAGCCGCCCTATTGGGTTACAAGCCGCAGTTTTCCATACTGGATTCCTCAGACAGCTACAAAATTGTGGCAGACATATTGGCCACCACAGACAAACAAATAATTCGTAAAACCCAATGGCAAATTTCGGCATGGAAAAATGCATTCTTAAATGCCGATCAAGCCAAAGCTCAAGCCGATGAAGATTTAACTGTGGCAGCGGCTAAGGTCTACCAACTCTACCAACAAACCCTAAAAGCTTACCAAGCAGTGGATTTCGATGATTTAATCAAATTGCCCGTAGAGCTTTTTCAGGCGCACGAAAGCGCCCTGAATAAATGGCAGCGGAAATTGCAGTATTTGCTTATCGACGAATACCAAGACACCAATGCTTGCCAATATAAATTGGTCAAAATGCTCACTGGCCTGCGCGGGCAATTCACTGCCGTGGGCGACGACGACCAAGCTATCTATGGTTGGCGCGGGGCCGATGTGGAAAATTTACGCCAACTCACCGATGACTTTAGCAAGCTAAAAGTCATTAAATTGGAACAAAACTACCGCTCCACGGTGCGCATATTGCGCGCGGCCAACCAGGTGATCAGCAACAACCCCAAGTTGTTTGAGAAGAAATTATGGAGCGATTTGGGCACCGGCGATTTGATACAAGTGTCGGCCGCCATGAGCGAGGAAGCCGAGGCAGAATCGGTCATCATGAAAATACAAGCGCATAAATTTGAGCATCGCAGCAAATTTATGGATTACGCGGTTTTATACCGAGGCAATCACCAGGCGCGCATTTTTGAGCAACAATTGCGTAATCATAAAATTCCCTACACGGTATCAGGCGGTCAATCTTTCTTTGACAAGGCGGAGATTAAAGACTTAGTCAGTTATTTACGCCTGGTAGCCAACGAAGACGATGACCCGGCTTTTATACGCGCCGCCACCACCCCGAAAAAAGGCATAGGCAACACCACCTTGGAACGTTTGGGCGAGTATGCCAGCTTGCAGAAAATATCCCTATTCGCTGCGGCATTTGAAGCGGACTTTCAAAGCGACGTGGGCGCTAAGCAATTGGACGATTTACTCAACTTCTGCGCCTACATCAGCAAGTTGCAGCAACGCGCCGTGCGCGACCCGGCGAACGAGGTGTTGGACGACTTACTCAACACCATCCAATACGAAGCGTTTTTATACGACAGCGAAGAACCACGTGCAGCCGAAGTAAAATGGGCTAACGTCATGGACTTCATAGGCTGGCTGAGTAAAAAAGGCGAGCCCAATACCGAATACGGTAATGAAGCCGAGGCAAAAAATCTGCTGGAACTGACGCAAATGGTTTCCTTAATGAGCATGCTAGAAGGCCAAGAGACAGGCGAAGTCGATGCGGTTAAGCTGTCCACTTTGCATGCCGCCAAGGGTTTGGAGTTTGGCCACGTTTTTTTAATCGGTGTAGAAGAAGGCATACTGCCGCATAGGGAGAGCGTAGACCTAGGTGTGACCGACCCAACTAAAATCGAAGAAGAACGCCGCCTTATGTACGTAGGCATTACCCGCGCACAAAAATCCTTAAACATATCCTGGTGCAAGAAACGCAAGCGCGCCGGTGAAATGGAGTTGTGCGAACCCAGTCGCTTCATTGCCGAATTGCCCAAGGACGACGTGCGCCATTTTGGCAATCCCTTTAATGACCCAGAAATTAGCAAAGATTTTGGCAAATCAAAAATGGCTAATATCAAAGCCATGCTGGCTAATAAGTAAGGCCGGCCTGAAATCGAGCAGAGCTCGGTTATAATCGCACTAAAGCTGAACTTCTAGCACCAACCCTTTAGAAAACCATCAAAACCCATGCCTTTTATTACCTTAGATAACGCCTCCCTTGCTTTTGGTCATCACGCCCTACTTGATCACGCTGCCTTTCAACTGGACGCAGGCGAACGAGTGGGCTTAATTGGTCGCAACGGCGCCGGCAAATCCAGCTTATTGAAAGCCATAGCCGGCACCATCAAATTGGATGAAGGCAACGTTTGGCGCGCACCCAATGCCCGCGTAGTTTACGTGCCACAAGAACCGGAATTGAACACCGCGCACACGGTATTTGAAGCGGTGGCAGAAGGCTTGGGCGCCTTGCAACAAACCATCATTGATTACCATCAAGTGACCCACGACATGGGCATGCCTGAAGCCGACATCGACGCCTTGATGACTAAGATGCAGCATTTGCAACACGAATTGGACATGCAAAACGGTTGGGCGGCGCAATCGCGTGTAGAAACGGTATTAAGCCGTTTGAAGCTCGATGCCGACGCCTTGATTTCCACCCTATCCGGCGGTTGGCGCAAACGCGTGGCCCTGGGGCGCGCTCTGGTAGCCGAACCCGAAGTGCTATTGCTGGACGAGCCGACCAACCATTTGGATTTAGAGGCCATACAGTGGTTAGAAGACTTGTTGTTAAGTTTCACCGGCAGCGTGTTATTCATCACCCACGATCGCCGCTTCCTGGATAGCTTGGCTACCCGCATTACCGAGCTAGATCGCGGCATATTGACGGATTTTGTCGGCAACTTTAGCCAATATCAAATTAAAAAAGAAGAATTGATCGCCGTGGAAGAAACCCACGCGGCTAAATTTGACAAATTCTTAGCTCAAGAAGAAGTCTGGATACGCCAAGGCATTAAGGCCAGACGCACACGCAATGAGGGCCGCGTGCGCAGATTGGAAGCGCTGCGCTTAGACCGTGCGGCACGCCGTGAACGCCAAGGCAACGTCAAACTGAATTTGGATGCCGGTGAACGCAGCGGCAAATTGGTCGCCGAACTAGACAATGTCAGCAAAGCATACGGTGATAGAACCCTGATAAGCCACTTCAGCACACGGATTTTGCGTGGCGACAAGATAGGCTTACTTGGCCCTAACGGCATAGGCAAGACCACCCTGCTTAAATTAATACTAGGCGACATCGAGGCCGACAGCGGCAAAATTGAACGCGGCACCAAAATCAATGTGGCGTATTTTGATCAAATGCGTGAGCAATTGGATGAAGAAGCCACCTTGGCCGACACCATCAGTCCGGGCTCGGATTTTGTCGAAATAGGCAACGAACGCAAGCACGTCATCAGCTATTTGGAAGACTTTTTATTTCCGCCGCAACGCTCACGCTCCCCAGTTAAATCCTTATCCGGCGGCGAACGCAACCGTTTGCTACTGGCTCGATTGTTCGCACGGCCGGCCAATGTCTTGGTGTTGGACGAACCAACCAACGACTTGGACATCGACACCTTAGAGCTATTGGAAAGCCTGTTGCAAGATTTTACTGGCACGCTATTTCTAGTCAGCCATGATCGGGCGTTTCTAGAAAACACCGTCACGCAAGTGATTGCCTTTGAAGGCAATGGCATATTAACCGAATTCGGCGGCGGCTTTGACGACTGGCAACGCTTTAGCCTACAACGGGCTCAAGCCAATCGAGCAGAAGACAAACGCCTCAGCGAATTGGCGCAGGCGGCCAAACCGCAAAACAAACCGGCAGCCGTGAAAGCTGCCAGCAAACTCAGCTTTAAGGAGGAAAAAGAGCTGGCCGACATCCCCTTGAGCATAGAACAATTTGAAACGGAACAAGCCGAGATTAATACGCAATTGGCTGACAGCGAGATATACAAAACGCAGGCAGCCTTGGTTAAAACCTTGCAAGCGCGCTTAGTTGAAATAGACAGCCTATTGGAAGCCTTGCTCGCCCGGTGGGAAGTGCTGGATGCCAAGCAAGCTAATGCCTAGCCCCATCAATCTAAACTTAGCTTAATAGCAGTTTTAAACCGGCAATCAATAACACCAAGGCCAACAGCTTTTTTATGCCATGAGGCGGAAGGCGTCGACTGCCAAAATAGGCACCTACCATTCCACCTAATGCAGCGGCAATAAGCAAGGGAACAAGGAAGGATGGCAAGGCTTTGGTGGCACTAACATTGCCAGCCAGGCCAGCAATCGAATTGAGTAGGACAAACAATGCGGAAACAGCCGCTGCCCGCTTGGCATCCGCCCAGCCCATCAAGAGTAATAATGGCGTTAAAAAAATGCCGCCGCCGGTGCCAGTCAATCCAGATAAAAAACCTATGCCCGCCCCAGCAACCAAAGCCTGAGCGCGAGGTGGTTCATGTATTTGCGTGCTTTGTTTAGATTGCACAAAAAACCGCATAGCCGAGTACAGCAAGACCATGCCTAAAAGCATTTTAAATAGCTGGGTAGGTAAATTAAGCTGCCCACCAACAAAGGCACAAGGCACAGCAAAGGCCGCAAAAGGCCAAAATAGCGACCAGGAAAAATGCCCGGCTCTATAAAATTGCCATGTGGCAATTGTTCCCACCAAGATATTCAAAGATAAGGCGGTCGGCTTAATCACATCCGGTGCCAATGACAACAAGGACATGACTGCAATGTATCCGGATGCGCCAGCGTGCCCCACAGAGGAGTAAAGCATGGCGATAAGAAAAACAGCCAAAATAAGCAAGTATAAAAATTCAACCGTCAATTTTTAAAGCTCCGATACTGAGTCTATAGAAATTATTAGAATGCATGATTGGTGCCCCCGACACGAATCGAACGTGTGACCCTCCCCTTAGGAGGGGGATGCTCTATCCACTGAGCTACGGGGGCATGGCCTTAAGCTATGCGCATTGTAGAGAAGTCAAAATCTGCGCACAAGGTAAATCATGCTATTACTGGGCGCACGACTTTATTTGATGCACACGGCGCGCACTTGATGCATGTCGGTTAAGCCTAGCAAGACTTTCTCTATGCCATCTTGCTTCAAAGTGCGCATGCCTTCATCTAGGGCGGTTGCAACGATGTCAGCCACCCTAGCGCGTTCTTGTATGTTCTTTTTAACGGCCTCGCTGCCTAGCATCAATTCGTGCAAACCCAACCTGCCCTTATAGCCTGTGCCATTGCATTTGTCGCAGCCGCATGGTCGGTATAAGGTGAATTGCCGCTGCCCGTCTGCGTAGGCTTTTTGCCAACTGGCTAATACAGCTTGCTCGCTGGCCTGCGGATCGCGTTGCCATGCCGCTGTGTTTTTCAACTCTTCACTGTATTCCTGCAGCAATAGTTGCATTTCATCCAGCGAGGCCTGGTAAGGCTGTTTGCACTCACACAAGCGCTTAGCTAAACGTTGAGCCAATATGCCTAATAGTGCATCGGCAAAGTTGAATGGATCCATGCCCATGTCCAACAAGCGCACGACCGATTCGGGCGCGCTATTGGTGTGCAAGGTGGCAAACACCAAATGCCCTGTTAGGGAGGCCTCAATGCCGGTGGAGACTGTCTCCTTATCACGCATTTCGCCTACCATGATGACATCCGGGTCCGCGCGTAAAAAAGCCCGCATGATGGTGGCAAAATCCAGCCCGGCTTTTTTATTAATTTGCACTTGGCGCAAGCCTTTTTGCGTGATCTCCACTGGGTCTTCGGCCGTCCAAATTTTGGTTTCCGGTGTGTTGATGTAGCCCAAGGCAGAATGCAAGGTGGTGGTTTTGCCTGAGCCGGTTGGGCCGCAAACAAAAAACAAGCCGTAAGGTTTACTTATCACGCTTTTGAGCTGTTGATTATTCCAATCGGATAAGCCCAACTCGTCCAACGGGATGGGTTTACCCGCCGACAAAATACGCATGACGATGTCTTCCATGCCGCCTGCAGAGGGGATGGCAGCCACCCGCAACTCGATGTCCAGCGGTCCGTATTTTTTAATTTCATCTTGCCATCTTGCGGCCTGCGCTTCTCGGATATATCCAAGTCGCACATGATTTTTATGCGTGCACACAGGGCGTTACGGTAGCTGGCTGGCACCTCTATGTAATTGACCAATGTGCCGTCTTTACGAAAACGAATTTGCGTTTTGCCTTTTTCCGGATAGGGTTCTATGTGGATATCGGACGCACCTTGGTTGTATGCATCGACCACGATCTTATTGACCAACTTAACCAATTCATTGTCCGTCGCCATGTTCACTTCATCGGCACTCAGGCTGCTTGGCTCTTCCTCATCGGCCATTTCCGACAACAGATCGCCGACAAAGCCACTGGTGCCGTTACTGCCATAAAACTGCTCAACCGTTAGTGTAAAGTCTTGCTGCAAACAAACGCAGTACCGGATGTTGGGATAACGTGGCAAAACGTGGCTGACAATGCCGCTGCTTTTAATTCTCTCTGGGTCCGGCGTCAGAATCACCAGGCTATCTTGATTGCCTAGTGATATTGGTAACCAAGCGTTGGCTTCAACGTATTCCTGTTTGAGCTGCTTAAGCAAATCAACCGGCTTGGGGCGATCGGCTTGGTATGGCTCATACGGCACATTAAAAAATTCGGCTAAAGCCCCCCCTATGTGGCGTGCCTGCACTTGGTAGTCGGCGATTAATACCGACTCCAAATCGCTGCCTTGGCTACGCGCCAAACGTTGGGCGCTGGCTAAGTCCTCTGGGCTAAGGTGGCCGGCGGCCACCAAACCATCATACTTACTCTTGATCAAGGGCATGGCTTGGCGTTGATCAAAAGCGATGGCTAGGGTTTTTGCTAGCTCAGGCGCGCCCTCTTCTAATAAACGGGAGAATGGCAAGCCGGATAAACTGTTAATTAATTGCACCACGCCTATCAAACGCCCGTCGTCCGCGGACAATATTGGAAACACCAACATTTGCTTAGCGTGAAAACCGGTTTTTAAATCGACTTCCTTTAGAAATTGGATGGACGGACTGATGGCCAATAACTCGGCATCATCGTAAACATCGGCGATGTTTAGCAAACATTTATTGAGCGCCACGTAACCGGCTATGCTGGTTTGTGTGATGGCCAATTTCAGTTCTTTGAACTGGTTGAGACCGGTTTTTATTTTAGAGACGATGGCCTTACCGTCATCGCTTTGCAGGTATAGCGTAATGCGCTCTGCCGCAAACAAATCGCATATCTCGCTGCTGACTTCGGTTAAAATCTCATCTATGCACTTGGCCGCGTGTATTTTATTGGTGGTGTTTTGCAGCTTTTTGCTAAACGCCAGTCGGTTGCCGATGTCGGCCATACCGGCTGCTTGCTGGTCTAATGATGTCGTGCTCATGCGCATTTATCCTTAATGTTTTTATTGGCTGTTTTGCAGCCAAGCCTTACACTGACCATCATGAAACCCTGCCCTAGCAATCAAATTAACAACCCGCTACATGGCATTACCCTAGCCACTATGCTATGCCAACTGATTGAAAATTATGGCTACCCGGGTTTAGCCACCCGCATACCGGTGCGCTGTTTTACTCACGAGCCCAGCCTGGCTTCCAGCCTAAAATTCCTGCGTAAAACCCCATGGGCCAGGGCTAAAGTCGAATCACTCTATCTCTCTACCCTAACTACACAAAACCAAGCTTAATGCTGGCTGTAAGCCTTGGCCAACATGGCAGCCCCTAGCATGCCAGCTTGATCGCCCAATTCAGACAAATGCAGGCTAATTTTGCCACGCAGCACCGGTATCAAATCCTCGTCCAATTGCTGAGTGAACGCGTCTGCCATCAATGGCCAGGCTGCTCGCATGCCCCCGCCTATCACCACTTGGCTGATGTCTAGCACTTTCAACACTTGCGCTAAGGCTTGGGCCAAGCTGCTGCCCGCTATGGCGTAAGCATGCTTAGCGGCTTGATTGCCTGCCTGCGCCAATTCCGCAATGGTCTGCGCACTCTCATGCCGGCCGTTGGACTCAAAAAACGTTAGGCTAACACCGCTCGCCGAAGCGTATTGCTCCATACAGCCACGGTTACCGCAACCACACAAACGGCCTTGCGGCTGAATAATGACGTGCCCCACTTCCATGGCTACGCCGTGTTGACCGGCCACGGCTCGCTGATCCAGTATCATGCCGCCGCCCACCCCGGTGCCTAGGCCCAGATAAATCAAGCTGTTCATTTGCTGGGCCCGCAAGGCATATTCGCCGTAAGCTGCGGCCAAGGCATCGTTGACCGTCCACACTGGCAAAGCAATTAATCGGCTTAAATCAGCCGACAAATCAACTTGATGCAAACCCGGCAAATTAGGCGAAGCCAGTATTTTTTGGCTGTCTGGATCAATAAAACCGGGAAAGCCTATGCCCACGCCCACTACTGCTGAATATTGCTGGCGCACCTTGGCAATGGCTTGCGCTAGCGTGCTGACTATTTGCTGCCATGCTTGCTCGGGCGCGTCTTTGTGCGCCATGCACAGTTTGCTGAAGTCCGCCTGAAAACGCATTTCTTCTAGCAGCTTGGGCGAGCCTTCGTCGGCAAACACGCCTAAACGCAAGTTAGTACCCCCTATGTCCATGCCTATCCACATGATTTTAAGCCCGCCCACTTTCGCTGACGACACCGGCAAATTGGGCCCGCATGCTATCCGTAAGCTGTGTCCAATTAAAACGCCAATGCCAGTTGCCGCTGGCCGTGCCTGGCGTGTTCATCCTGTGCTGGCCATCCAATTCCAATACATCTTGCATGGGCACCACGGCCAACAAGGCCTTACAGTGCATGGCCATGCTAATCAAATCCATGGGCATGTTAGGCTCATGCGCCTCGCCTAAATGTGCCGCTAAGTGCGCATGCAGATGCTGCAGTTGCGCTTCATCCAAGGCCTTATACCAACCAAGACTGGTGTCATTGTCGTGCGTACCGGTGTAGGCCACACTGTTTTCTTCTATATTTTCCGGCAAATAAGGGTTGTCGCTGTCGCCACCAAAGGCAAAATGCAAAATCTTCATGCCAGGCAATTGAAAGTGCAGACGTAAATGATTCACTTCATCGGTGATGATGCCCAAATCCTCAGCAACCAAACAAATATTGGGCAAGGCTTGCTTGATAGCCGTCAGCAAGGCCACCCCTGGCGCTAATTCCCAACGGCCATTAATGGCCGTGGCCTCATCCACCGGGATCTCCCATGCCGCTTGCAAGCCTCTAAAGTGGTCTATGCGCACCACATCGAATAAGGCATGTTGCGTTGCCATGCGTGCTATCCACCAGGCATAGTGGTCGCTTGCCATGGCTTGCCAATCGTAATGTGGGTTACCCCAACGTTGGCCGGTAGCTGAAAAATAATCTGGCGGCACACCTGCTACCACCGCCATATTTTTATTGGCATCCAATTTAAACAAATGCGCTTTAGCCCAAACGTCTGCGCTATCGTATGCCACAAAAATTGGGATATCCCCAAATAAACACACGTTTTTTGATGTGGCATAGCCCTTGAGCTTTTGCCACTGACTAAAGAACAAGTATTGGGCAAATTCATTCTCGGCTATTTCTTTAGCCAAATCCAGGCGCGCCTGATTTAAGGTGGCCGCATCACGGTTTTTATAAGGGGCTGGCCACTGATGCCAAGCCTGCTGTTTAAAGTGCTGCCGTAGGGCTAAAAATAGCGAAAAATCCGCTAACCAATAGGCGTGTTGTTGGCAAAACTCGGCATACGCCTGCTGCATGCCAGCCTGATTAATGCGGGCATAGGCCTGATAAGCTTTAGACAATAGGGCCGGTCTGCTTAAGCGCCCTTGAAGATCGGCTACACTCAACAATTCATCAGCCACTAGCGCAGACAAATCTATAAAATCGGTATTGCCGGCAAAGGCAGACAGGCACTGATAGGGAGAATTATCGGCATGCGGCATATTGATAGGCAAGGTTTGCCAAACGCTGGCACCAACGGCTTGCAAGAAATCAACAAATCGGTAAGCGTCCTCACCCAAATTACCTACCGAGTTAGGGCCAGGTAAGGAGCTGATGTGCAGCAACACCCCGGCACGGCGTTTATTTAGGGGGGCGCTGTAGTGTGTATCTGCCATGAATGCCTATGCCCAATCGCTATGCCGCAGGCGATTAGGCTTGACCTCTACGCATGGTGCCGGCATTGTCCGCATGGCCACCACCGCTACTGATGCTGGTATGCAAGGCTTTAGGAACGGGCTGTTGCAATAAAGCGTATAAATTCATCAAATTGCGGCGATAAAGCTGATCAAAACTGGCCACACTGTCGGACGAGTTGTAATCCCCAAACCACCAAAACCAATCCGACCCTTCGCATACAGACAACTGCCGTTCACAGGCGGCGATTTGCTTCGCGTTAAGCTTGTTCGCCGCAATCACGCTGTCGTAAGTTTTCTTGGCTTCGCACAACAAATCCCAAGCCAAGTTTTTGTCTTTACTGCCTATCCAGGTGCTAAACGTACCGTATACCCAGCTGCCTGCTGCTATGTGCGGCAAGGCTGGTGCAGCGATAACGTCTGCTTTGCTAGCCTTGGCTTCAACCATGCTGACGATATCGCTGAAGGTGGTCATTTCGATATCGGGGTGGGCACTCAAGGCTTCGTATAACTCCGTTAAGAAATAGTAGCCGTTGTAAGGGTAATACTCCCATGCGTTTTCACCGTCCAAAATCACGCTGACTACTTTAGCTTGGGTGGGATCGCTGCTTTCCGCTTGATGAATGTGCTCTAAGCTGGCAATAAAATCTTGCACGGCATCCGGCGTGTGCATTTTTGCGTATTCAAAGCCTATCTTATCGGACAGGTTGTCATCCCTAAAAAAGCACAACAAGCTCTGCTTGCCATTGCTGACGCGATAGGGTTGATAGAGGTAATCGTTTTTGTCATCCACGCTTAACTGTGATTTTAATAAACTGTTGACCAACACCGACTGACCGGTCGCCGCCCATGCCACACCTTGTTCCGCCATCAAAGATAAAGCGGCTTCAGACACGCTACCTTCAGCTGGCCACATACCGCGCGGCGCTTCATTAAAAATAGATTCGTGGTAAGCCTTGGCTGCCGTTACATGCGCAATAGCACGGCTTAGTCCACCTGCATACTTGCTGTATTTGGGCAAAGGCGCGTAAGGCATGGCGTCCAGCGTCGTTTTAAAATCCAACAACAAGGGCAAGATTGGATGGTAATAAGGTGTACTGGAAATCTCAATTTGCTTGCGCTGCAGCAAGGCTTTGTAGCGAGGGATCAGACCGGCTATGGTGTCGGCAATAACGGCAAAAAGTTGCTGCCTATCGCTCAGGCTAAACAGCACGCCTTTAGCCATCAAGTCTTGTACGACTTTATTGTTCCTACGTAAGCTTTCACCGCACCAGGCTAAGTGATACCAAACCAGCAAATCGGCTTTGTATTGACCGGACAAATAGCGAAATTGATCCTGGCAGCCGGTCTGCTCGACTTGTTGGTATATGCTCAATAAACGCTGGTAGTGCGGAAAGGGGCTGAGCATTTTTTCATGGTGGCTTTTGAAACAGCTTTCAACCACCAATTGGCATTCCGCCTCACTCAAGCTCGACAAATCCTCATGCACCAGCAAAGCCAAGAGCGGATCACGCAGGCTGTTAGTGCTAAATTGCTCGGTGTAATCTTGCAACTGCTCGAGCAGGATCGGCACAAAATTAAAGCTGACCCGCGCTTTCGGATTCGCTTCTAGGTGATAAGCCATGTCACTGTAGTCTTTTATGGCATGCAAATAGGTCCAAGGCAATACGTATTCATTGCTAACGGTGTCGCGGTAATCCGGTTGATGCATGTGCCAATAAAGGTTGAGGTAGAGCTTAGGGCGGGTTGACTTCAATTAAACACAACTTTCATTAAACATTAAAAATACTTTATAAGCTATTGATTTATAGATCAAACAACTCTGTATAAATCTTGCCCTAACATGTCCGGCGTCACCAAGGTGATGCCTTTTTCAGACACATAAAAACGTTTTGCATCCAAAGCTAAATCCACGCCTATCTGCATACCCTCAGGAATCACGCAGCCCCGGTCTATCACGGCATTTTTTAATACCACGTGGCGATTCACCGTAACTTTAGGCAAAATAACCGCGCCTTCAATCTTGCAATAACTGTGCACGCGCACGTCGGAAAACAACACCGAACTGTCTACCGTAGAACCACTGATTAAACAGCCACCGGAAACCAAGGAATCGGTCGCGCAACCGGCACGCCCCTCGTCATTAAAGACAAATTTAGCCGGTGGCAAGTGCTCTTGATAAGTCCAGATTGGCCAATCCCTGTCGTATAGATTGAGCTCAGGAATCACCCGAGTTAACTCCATATTGGCTTCCCAATAGGCGTCTATGGTACCGACATCACGCCAGTAGTAATTACCATTTTTAGCGCCTACGCAGCTTTCAGTGAAGCGGTGTGCTTGAATTTTGTATTTTTGGATAATGTAAGGAATGATGTCGCCACCGAAATCGTGGCTGGATTTTGGGTCACCGGCGTCACGCACCAATTGCTCGTATAAAAATTTGGCGTTAAATATATAAATGCCCATGCTGGCAAACGCCTTAGTCGGATCGCCCGGCATGTGTTTAGGTGAAGCCGGCTTTTCAGCAAACTCCACCACCCTATCCGTCTCGTCTACCGCTAATACACCGAAACCCTTGGCGTCCTCCAATGGGACGTTAATGCAGGCAACCGTCATGTCGGCGTTATTTTTCACATGGGTGGCGAGCATTCTGCCGTAATCCATCTTGTAGATATGATCGCCGGCCAATATCAAGATGTAGTCGGCACCGCCTTCACGCAATAAATCCATATTTTGGTAGACCGCGTCGGCCGTACCTTTATACCAGTCCTCCGATATGCGTTGCTGCGCAGGAATAATGTTCACGTACTCATCGAACTCACCGCGCAAGAATCCCCAGCCGCGCTGCAAGTGTTGGATTAAACTTTGTGCCTTGTATTGCGTAGCCACATTGACGCGGCGTATACCGGAATTAATGCAATTAGACAGAGGGAAGTCGATAATCCGGTATTTGCCGCCGAATTGCACAGCCGGCTTAGCGCGCCAATCGGTTAAGTTTTTTAAACGACTGCCGCGTCCACCAGCCAATATGATGGCTGCGGTGTGCTTGGTTAAGGTACTAATAAAACGGTCTGAATGTTGACTCATTTTTTGTGTATCCGTCATGCTATCCTCCTGAAGTTTGATGAACATCAACCAAACCCCTTGTGCTATATGGTTTAATTAAACATCCACGCATTCTGTTCTACATTATAATCAGCTTAAAGCACTATAATCTAGTTAAAACACGGCTAAACAAGCAAATAAAGCCAAATAGTCGCAATTAATTTTGCAATGGAATTAGGGAGAGGCATCTTGGCAAAGACGACAGGCGTCACGGTTAAAAAACCCGCAAAAGTGGCGGTTAAAAACGCAGCCAAACCCATTGCTAAAACCCAATCGTCGCTGCAATCAACCGATAAACTTGCCCAAGATGGCTTGCGCATGATTTTAAAAGCCAAGCACCATGATCCATTTAGCTTTTTAGGCATGCACCAAATCGATGGCGGCTACGTATACCGAGCCTTTCTTCCACAAGCCGCTAGCGTAAGCGTCAAACACGGCAAGCTTTGGCTAGCACTAAAAAAAACCCACGCCGACGGCTTGTTCGAAGTGAGTAGTGAAACGCCCTTAAGTCTGCCCTGCTTACTTAAAATCACTATCGGTGATGACGCTTACGAAACCCATGACCCCTACACCTTTGGCAGCAGCCTTACTCAAGATGAACTGTATTTGTTTGGCGAAGGCCGCTTGCTGCAAGCCTACAAAACCTTGGGCGCGCAATGGAAAGTCCAAGAAAACGTCAGCGGCGTCCGCTTTGCCGTCTGGGCACCGAATGCTGAACGTGTCAGCGTAACCGGTAGCTTTAATAATTGGGATGGCCGCGTGCATTCCATGCGCGCCCATGGTTCAAGCGGCGTTTGGGATATTTTCATTCCTGGACTTAGCAGCAACGACAGCTATAAATTTGAGCTGCGCAACCGCCACAGTGGCGCGGTTTTAGTCAAAACCGATCCCTATGGCTTCGAATTTGAAGCGCGCCCGGGCACGGCGGCTAAAATCAGCCGCAACCAACATCAATGGCAGGATGAGGCATGGTTGGCTGCACGCAAAAAAAATGATTGGTTGCACGCGCCGTTTAATTGCTACGAAGTGCATTTGGGATCCTGGCAACGCAACGAGCAAGGGCAGTTTTTAAGCTACCGTGAATTGGCCGCCACCTTAGTGCCCTACGTGGCCGAGATGGGCTACACCCACGTTGAACTGATGCCTCTGTCTGAGCACCCATTAACCGAATCTTGGGGCTACCAAACCACCGGCTATTTTGGCGTCACCAACCGCTTTGGCTCACCCGACGACTTACGCTTTTTGATTGACGCATTCCACCAAGCCAACATCGGCGTGGTATTGGATTGGGTACCCGGCCATTTCCCTAAAGACGATTGGGCATTGGCACGCTTTGATGGCACCGCCTTATACGAGCACGAAGACCCGCGCTTAGGCGAACACCAAGATTGGGGTACCTATATATTTAATTACGGTCGCAATGAGGTGCGTAATTTCTTAATGGCCAACGCGCATTATTGGTTAACGGAATTCCACCTGGATGGCTTCCGCGTAGATGCCGTGGCATCCATGTTGTATTTGGATTACTCGCGCAAAGCCGGCGAATGGTTACCCAACAAATTTGGTGGCCGAGAAAACCTAGACGTTATCGATTTCTTCAAGCAATTTAATGTGATGGTCGGTGAAGAGTTTCCTGGCGTCTTGACCATAGCCGAGGAATCCACCGCATGGCCTGGTGTATCGCGTCCAGTCTATTTGGGCGGACTGGGCTTTAGTATGAAGTGGAACATGGGCTGGATGAACGATACCCTCGCCTACATTGAGCACGACCCCGTGCACAGGCGCTACTACCATGACATGCTGACCTTTGGTCAACTCTACGCCTACTCGGAAAATTTTGTGCTGCCCTTCTCGCACGACGAAGTAGTGCACGGCAAGCATTCTTTATTGGATAAAATGCCCGGTGATGCTTGGCAAAAATTCGCTAACTTGCGCCTGCTGATGACTTACCAAATGACCACACCGGGTAAAAAGCTCAATTTCATGGGCAATGAATTCGGTCAAGGACGCGAGTGGAACGTCAACAGCAGCTTGGATTGGCATTTACTGGGTGACGATTACCAGGGCCACCAATGGCACCGCGGCATCAAACAAGTCAGTGGCGATTTAAATAAACTGTATAAACAACAGCATGCATTGCATGCCCTGGATTTTGAATCACAAGGCTTTGCTTGGATAGATTGCCACGATAGCGACAAATCAATTGTTAGCTACCTACGGCGCGGTTTGGACAATAGTTTTGTTATAATAGCGCTTAATTTCACACCGGTATTACGCAACAGCTACCGGATAGGCGTGCCACAAGCAGGCAGTTACCAAGAAATCTTTAACAGCGATGCGGCTTGCTATGGCGGCAGCAATCAAGGTAACGGACTAGGCTTGCACACGGAAAACGTGGCATGGATGCAACACAATCAATCACTGGTCATAACTTTACCCCCATTGGCAGGTATCGTTTTACAGTTAAATTAACTTTAAATTAAAGCACGACTAAATAAATGGCTGCACTAACAACTTTACCGGTATGGCAAGCGCTATGCCGCCATCAGAAAACCATCGCGGCAAGCAATATGCGCGATTTATTTGCTCAAGATACCAATCGCTTCGATAAATTCAGCTTTCAGCTTGATGATATGTTGTTTGATTTCTCTAAACACCGTATCAACGATGAAACGCTACCTTTACTCATGCAGTTAGCCAGAGAAGCGCAGCTAGAAAATTGGCGTGACCGTATGTTCGCCGGCGAGAAAATCAATATCACGGAAAATCGGGCTGTGTTGCACACGGCCTTACGCAACCGTAGCAATCGCCCAGTATTGGTCGATGGCGTGGACGTCATGCCTGAGGTCAATGCAGTGTTAGCGCAAATGCGCGATTTTTCAGAAAAAGTCCGTTCAGGTGCGTGGTTAGGTTACACCGGCAAACGCATCACCGACGTGGTTAACATAGGCATAGGCGGATCAGACCTAGGCCCAGTCATGGTTTGCGATGCATTAAAACCTTACGCCAGCGCAGATTTGGCGGTGCATTTTGTTTCAAACATCGACGGCGCCCACTTGATGCGCGCCTTAGAAAAATGCCAGCCTGAAACCACCCTATTTATCGTGGCGTCTAAAACATTCACTACTCAAGAAACCATGACCAACGCCATATCAGCGCGCACCTGGTTTTTAAACAAGGCGCAGGATAATGCCCACGTGGCCAAACACTTCGTTGCCCTCTCCACTAACGCCAAGGCGGTCACCGACTTTGGTATCGATCAAGCGAATATGTTTGCTTTTTGGGATTGGGTGGGCGGTCGTTATTCCTTGTGGTCGGCCATAGGCTTATCCATTGCCTTGTACGTAGGCATGGATCATTTCGAAGCCTTATTAAGCGGTGCACATGAAATGGATAGACATTTTCAAACTGCGCCGTTAGAAGAGAATATGCCGGTGATCATGGCGCTGATAGGGATTTGGTACAACAACTTCTTTGACATCGCCACCCACGCGATATTGCCTTACGATCAAGGCATGTCACGCTTCCCCGCTTACTTGCAGCAAGCCGATATGGAAAGCAACGGTAAATTCATTTGCCGCGATGGCAAGCGCATACAATACAAAACTGGCCCAGTGATTTGGGGCGAAGCCGGCACCAATGGTCAGCACGCTTTTTATCAATTGATACACCAAGGCACGCAAGTCGTGCCCTGCGATTTTTTAATGCCTGTGCACAGCCACTACGCCATAGGCAAACACGGTTACGCCCACCACAAAATTTTACTGGCAAACTTCCTTGCCCAAACCCAAGCCTTAATGCTGGGCAAGACAACGGATGAAGCGCGTTTGGAATTGCAAGAACAAGGCTTGAATAGTGCGGAAGTAGAACACCTATTGCCGCATAAGGTGTTTGAAGGCAATCGCCCAAGCACGTCCATTTTGTTCGATAAACTTACACCCAATACGCTAGGCAAACTGATCGCCTTGTACGAGCATAAAATATTCGTCCAAGGCATGATTTGGGACATCAATAGCTACGATCAATGGGGTGTGGAATACGGCAAGCAAATTGCCCAAGAAATTCTACCCTTATTAACCAGTGATGGCGTTGTCACAAGCTTTGACAGCTCCACCAATGGCTTAATTAATTACACCAAATCACACAAATAAGTTAATGCAACTTTGGTTCGCCGCTGCTCGTCAGCTGACGCGCTATACCCTCGCCTAAGCTGGCACTAGCGCTAGCACCTATGCGCTTAGCTAAGCGGCTAGCAAAGTCATCTTGGTAAGTGAAGTCGACTATGTCTTCTTGTTTGATCACCTCACGCGCCACAAAATCGGTACTGCCTATGGCATCCGCCAAACCCATCTTAACGCTTTGCTCACCGCTCCAAAATAAGCCACTAAAGGTTTCCGGTGTTTCTTTCAAACGCTGACCACGGCCTTCACGCACCACGGTTTTAAATTGCTCGTGGATTTCATTAAGCATGGTTTGCGCGTAGGCTTGGTGTTTAGGATTGACGGGCGAGAACGGGTCTAACATGGCCTTGTTTTCGCCGGCCGTCATCAAGCGGCGCTCCACCCCTACTTTTTTCATTAGCTCGGTAAAGCCATAACCGTCCATCAACACCCCTATGGAGCCAACTATGCTGGCTTTATCCACGTATATCCTATCCGCCGCCGCGGCAATGTAATAACCACCCGAAGCGCAAATGTCCTCCACCACCGCATACACCGGTATGGTCGGGTGCAAGCGTTTTTGCCGCTCAATTTCATCATTAATAATCCCGGCTTGCACCGGACTGCCGCCTGGGCTATTGATGCGCAAGATAATGCCCTTGGTGTGTTTGTCTTCGTAGGCATCGTGCAAGCTACCAATAAAACTGTCGGCATTGACTTCGCCATCGGCTTCAATGACACCGGCCACTTCAATCAGAGCCGTGTGATCACTAAGCGTTTTCTTGCTCTCACCTAGCCAGCCCATGGCTAAAAACAACAAGAAAAACAAATACGCGTACATCAATATTTTAAAAAACACCCCCCAACGCCTAGCCGATTTTTGCTCGTTTAAGGCGGCGCTAGCCAATTTTTCTATGGCATCACGTTGCCAATTATTCTCTTCTGACATGGTATTTTTCTCTAAAATTAGGGTTAAGAAATGGCACTAATATCTATGCTAATGATTTGATTTTGTTCAGTAAGCGGTATGGCGCGCAAACGCTTCCCCTTGCATGGCCCCATCACGCAATAACCGTTATCGGGTCGATAATGGGCACCGTGTGTGGCGCAAATTAAATGCTCTTTTTCAGCAGTAAAAAACTCGCCTTCGTTCCAATCAAGTTCCACGGCCACATGCGCACATTGATTGACATAGGCATAAGCTAGTCCGTGATAACGAACAACAAAGCCGCTGGCAAATTCACCCAGCGCAGGCAGTGCAAAACGCAAGCCTTTACCCTGCTCTTGCACATCTTCACTTTTAAACACTACGCACGGGCTAGGATCACTCATCTTCTCCCTCCAACAACCATGCACTTAAACTAGCAAAATCAGCGAATTGGCGAAGCGGCTCAAGGTGTTGCCATTGTTCGGCTTTTTGCGCACCGTAAGTAACGCCCACCGCACTCACGCCCGCATTTTTAGCCATTTGCAAATCGTAACTGGTGTCACCTATCATCAGTGTGCGCTCAGGCAACACCACTAAAGCTTCCATCAATTCGTGCAGCATTTGTGGATGGGGTTTAGAAAAACACTCGTCCACAGTGCGAGTGGCGTGAAAATAATGCGTCAAGGCACAGTGCTGCAAAGCCAGATTCAATCCTCGCCTACCCTTGCCAGTGGCGACGGCTAATTTAAAGCCGCGTTTATTAAGCGTCTTAATGGTATCCACCGCGCCAGCGAACAATGGGATGCGGCTTTCTCCGGCGTAATAATTATTGCTGTATTGCGTGGCCAAGGCCTGCGCCTGTGCGGCCGGTATGTCGCCGTATAAGGCATGAATGGCTTCACGCAAACCCAAACCTATAATGCTACTGGCCTCGCTGCTGGTCAATGTCGGTAACCCTACCTGCGCCGCTGCATTAAGCAAGGCCTCAGCAATCATGCCAGTGGAGTCAGCTAAAGTGCCATCCCAATCCCAAACGATTAAATCAAATTGCTTTTGCATGCCTTACGGTACTTTCTTAATTCTTGGTTTCTAATTTAATGGTTTCTAAACTATTGTTTTATTCACTAATGGCTTCTAATTTTTGTAAAAATTGATCTAATTCGACCGGCAAAGGCGCAATCAATTCCAGCTTAGCTTGCGTCAGTGGGTGATTGATTTTAGTGATCGCGGAATGCAAAAACATGCGCTTCAAGCCATGTTTTTGCAGGGCTTTATTGGCAGCAAAATCGCCGTATTTATCGTCCCCAACAATCACAAAGCCCAAATGGGCCAACTGCACGCGCAACTGATGCGTGCGTCCAGTCACCAATTGCGCTTCCAATAAGCTAAACGGCCCCAATTGCGGATGGTTAAAGTTTTTAACTAATTTAAATAGCGTTTCCGAGCTTAGGCGCTCATTGTATTTATCCTTGCTCGCGTCCGTCACTACATTGACGCGTCGCTCCCCATTGGGCAATAGATAGCGCTGCAAGTCCAACACCACACGCTTTTTCTTTTCCAACCAGGTGCCTTGCACCAACATTAGGTAGCGCTTATCCGTTTGGTTGTGGCGTATGGCTTCGTGCAAGGCAACCAGCGCACTGCGTTTTTTTGCCAACATCAGCACGCCCGACGTTTCCCTATCCAGGCGGTGGACTAATTCCAAAAATTTGGCCTTAGGGCGCTCCAATCGCATTTGCTCAATGACCCCACGGCTGATGCCGCTTCCACCATGCACTGCAAAGCCCGCCGGTTTATCAATGACCAAGAGCGCATCGTCTTCAAACAAAATGGCATCAGCAAACTTCGACACACTGGGTGGCTTTATCTCAGGCGTATCAATCTGCTTGGCGCGCGTGGGCGGTATGCGCACCACGTCGCCTAAACTTAAGCGAAAATCCGCAGCTATACGTTTTTTATTTACTCGCACTTCACCACTGCGCAAGATACGATAAACATGGCTCTTAGGCACCCCTTTTAAGGTTTTAGCCAAAAAGTTATCCACTCGCTGCCCCTCGCTTGCCTCGTCAACCGTTAGAAAAGCCGCTGCCAATGCACTAACATGCTCCGAACTGGATGGCTGATTTTGTGGACTGATAGTGTTCATTCTTTGCTTAAATGTTAGTAGTAGCCTATACTTACGCCATTATCAATTAATTAAAGATTAATTGATGTAGAAAATACACTTAAATGGCAATAAGTTAGCCTGCACCGCACGCTGACCTGGCTTTTTAAAGTGGAAACAGATACTTGGTTAACGCCGCTCGCCATATTATAAAGTAGCAGCAAGTAAAAATTAGCGCTCAAGCCGCCGCAGACAAATAAACATAAAGCGCGACTTAACGTGGTAGTCCGATTTGGCGTATCGCTAAATAGGCATTTACTGAAGATAGAATTTTAACGAATTTACGCCACTACGGCATAAATTTTAATGATTAGTTTAATTTAACGACAGTCAGAAACTTTGTAAGTTACTGCCTACCATTGAAACACATGAAATAGAAACCGGTTTAATACAGCCCTTGCACTTGTCAATGCGGCTATAACTTGTTGATTACTCATATTTTTAGATCAGAGCGACTTTTTCGCGGCTAGTCTTTATAATTCAAAATCGTTAGATTTCACCAACGCGCACATGTAACGCGCCTTCAGTAGTTTGGCCAATCCCAATGGCACCATCACCTTAATCTGCCTTCAACACTCAGTCTGCGCCTTGAGCCCTACAGGAGCAAACAATGAAACGCATGTTATTTAATGCAACGCAATCTGAAGAATTACGCGTTGCCATCGTAGACGGTCAAAAACTGATCGATTTAGACATAGAACACGCTGGCAAAGAGCAGCGCAAAAGCAATATTTACAAGGGTGTCATCACCCGCATAGAACCATCACTGGAAGCGGCATTTGTCGACTACGGCATGGACAGGCACGGCTTTTTACCTTTCAAAGAAGTCGCACGCAGCTACTTCAAAGAAGGCGCAGACAGCAAAGCACGCATACAAGACGCCTTAAAAGAAGGCCAAGAAATCATCGTGCAGGTGGACAAAGACGAGCGTGGCAACAAAGGCGCAGCCCTTACTACGTTCATCTCACTGGCCGGTCGTTATTTAGTGCTTATGCCTAATAACCCACGTGGCGGTGGCGTATCACGCCGCATTGAAGGCGAAGACAGAGACGAGTTACGCGATGTATTAGCACAATTGGAAGTGCCAAAAGGCATGAGCATCATTGCGCGCACCGCGGGTATTGGTCGCAATGCCGAAGAGCTGCAATGGGATTTAAATTACTTGACGCAGTTATGGGCAGCCATTGATGGCGCCTCTACCATGCAAAGTGGCGCTTACCTAATCTACCAAGAAGGCAGCTTAGTGATACGCGCCATACGCGATTACTTTAGCGCCGACATCGGTGAAATACTAATCGACACACCGGACATACACGAACAAGCCTTGCAATTCATGAGCCACGTCATGCCTGGTAATGTCGGCCGCGTGAAATTGTACCAAGATGAAATCCCTCTATTCACGCGCTTCCAAATTGAACACCAAATTGAATCGGCTTTCTCACGCGAAGTGCGCTTGCCCTCAGGCGGCGCGATTGTTATCGACCACACCGAGGCTTTGGTTTCAGTAGACGTCAACTCTGGCCGCGCCACGCGCGGTAGCGATATCGAACACACCGCCTTCAACACCAATATGGAAGCCGCCGAAGAAGTGGCACGCCAATTACGCTTGCGCGACCTTGGCGGCTTGGTGGTGATAGACTTTATTGACATGGAAAGCCAACGCAATCAACGTGAAGTTGAAAATGCACTTCGTGAAGCCTTGCATCACGATCGTGCGCGCGTGCAAACCGGTAAAATTTCCCGCTTTGGTTTGCTTGAATTGTCACGCCAACGCTTGCGCCCAAGCTTAGGTGAAACCAATCACATCCCTTGCCCACGATGCAATGGTACCGGTCACATCCGCGGCATTGAATCCACCGCCTTGCACATATTGCGCATCACGCAAGAAGATGCCATGAAAGACAACAGCGCAATCATACAAGTGCAGTTGCCAGTTGAAGTGGCAACTTTCCTATTAAACGAAAAACGTGCTGACATACATGCCATAGAACAACGCATGGGCGTTGAAGTGGTGTTAATACCTAATATTCACCTGGAAACACCCAATTACAACATCGTGCGTGTTAAACACGATGACGTGACCGAAGAAACCAGTCGCGCCAGCTACAAATTAGTGGAGTTGCCAACTGAAACGTCTTACATCCCTACAGCAGAACAAACTGCCAAGGAAGTCAGACCAGTGGCCGCAGTGCGAGGCATCACCCCAGCAGCACCGGCACCAATTGTGGCGGAAAAATCTGCAGCGGCACCGATCTTATCCTTGCTAGGCCGCATCAAAAACTTATTCAGTAGCGCATCGGCCAGCAGCAAACAAAAAACCGAAGCGGAGAAAAACGAAGAATTCAACCGCGATCGCAACCGCAACAACCGCAATCGCAACCGCAATCGAAATGACCGCAACAAAAACGCGCCACAAGATAGGCAAAATCGACCGAATGACGGCAAGCCACAAGAAGCCAGAACGCAGGAACAACGTCCAGCTAAGCCGCAACAGCCACGTCAACCTCAACATCAACAGGCTAATGGCAATGCGGAAAACAACCCTAGCGAGACCACGCCCAATAGCGAAAGAACCGGTGGTCGTCGTAACCGCAATAACCGTCGCGGCCGTCGCGATCGTGGTGAGGGCGCGCAAACCGATGTTAACCGTCCTTTTGTCGCCAACGACTCCGTAGAAGCCGTGGCCACAACTGAGATGCCGGTAGCCAACACGGTAGAAAACGTGGTGGTGAATACACCGGCTGCGGCATCTGCAACGGTAAGCGAGACAACAAAACCGGCCAAAAAAGCCAGACCAGAAAAAGCCGCCAAAATCGACGCCGAACTAGTCCTTGTTGACAGGGCAGCAACCGCAACAACAGCAACGAGCGAGCCACTTGTCAGTGACAAAGCCGTTGCGGCCAACACTAAAGCCGACAACAAACGCCCTGCTCGTGCTCGCAAAGCCGCTGCTAAGCCAGTTGATTTAGCTGCGGCTGGCTTGCAATTGGTGGAAACCAAAGCGGATGCACCCAAAGCCAATCCGGTGGTGAATGAGCCTAAAGCGCGTGCGCCTAGGAAGCCAGCCGCATGGCAAAAAGAGACAAAAACAGAAAGCATCAATGAGCCTATGGTGATGGTGGAAACGCAGAACAAATAAGCGCTCTGCATTAGCTCAGCCAGTATCCGCTGAAGCAAAATGAAAAAAGGCCATGATGAATCATGGCCTTTTTCTTGTCTGCGCGAAATCGATTGCGCATAAGAAAATAATTAGCTTCTAAGCATGTGTACCGTCAATAAACCCAGGCCTGTCATCGCTAAAGAGCCAAGCACATGCAAGGCTATATGGGTGCCTGCCCATGCATACTGACCTTTAGTAAGCAAGGTCATGGCTTCACCAGAAAAACTAGAAAAAGTCGTTAAGCCGCCCAATAAGCCGGTAATTAGAAAAAGACGGGTCTCGGCACTGATGGATGGGTTAAAGGTAAAGCATGCCATGAATAACCCCATAAAATAGCTGCCTATTAAATTAGCCAGCAAGGTGCCTATCGGCAAGGCCAATAAACTACTATTAAACATCAAGGCTAATAACCACCTAAACCAAGCACCGATTGCAGCACCAAGGCCGACCAGCACAAAACCCTGCAAACTCATGCCCACCCTCCAAAATCATTATTAGCCAGCCGAACTTTATACAATATAATAATGCATCCCTACCACATTCAAGAAAGCTTATTTTGCGGGTATTGTTTAGCACTTCCGAAGCGTTCCCTCTAATAAAAACCGGCGGCCTAGCTGACGTAAGCGGCTCCCTGCCGCAGGCATTGCAAAAATTAGGCGTGGACATCCGCCTTCTTATCCCTGGCTATCCTGCTGTATTAAATCAGCTTAGCAATCTAAAAGTGATCGCTAAGTTAGATAAGCTACCCATGATCATGCACGCCGATTTGATGATGGGCGAATTGGCCGACAGCAAGCTCAGAGTGATGGTCATCAAAGCCGCTAACCTGTATGAGCGAGACGGCGGTCCGTATGCCGATGCAAACGGACTGGAGTGGCTAGATAACGCATTGCGCTTTGGCATACTGTCCAAAGTGGCGGCCATTTTAAGCAGCAGCCAATCGCCTGTACCCGACTGGCATCCAGACATCGTGCATTGCAACGACTGGCAAACCGGACTCACCCCGGCCTACATGAAGCTGCTCGAGCACGGCACAGCAAAATCCATTATCAGCTTGCATAATATGGCATTCCAAGGCTGCTTTGCACCCGCCTGGCTGACCACCCTCGCCCTACCGCCTAGTCATTTTGCCATTGATGGCTTTGAATACCATGGCCAGTTGTCTTTTCTAAAAGCCGGTATTTTCTACGCCGATGGCATCACCACGGTAAGCCCAAGCTACGCCAAAGAAATACAAACAGCGGAATTTGGTTTTGGCCTAGAAGGCTTACTAAGCTTACGCGGCAGTGAAATTAAGGGAATACTAAACGGCATAGAAACAGAACAATGGAACCCTAAAACCGATCCGCATTTAATTAAAAATTACAGCGCCAAGGCCTTAGCCGGTAAGAAACAAGTTAAATTAGCCTTGCAAAAAAAATTAGGGCTACAAATTGATGCAAGCGCACCATTATTAGGCGTAGTCAGTCGACTCACCCACCAAAAAGGCTTGGACATGCTGCTGCCTATCAGTCAGCAATTAATCGATGCAGGCTGCCAATTGGTCGTACTGGGTAGCGGCGATCCGACCTTAGAAGACGCCTTTAGCAAGCTGGCTCAAAACAATCCCAAACAAGTCAGTGTGACCATATCGTATAACGAAGCCCTGTCGCACCAAATCATGGCAGGATGCGATATATTCATCATGCCTTCGCGTTTTGAACCTTGCGGTCTAAACCAAATGTATGGCTTAGCTTATGGCACTCCCCCGGTAGTCAACGCTACGGGTGGCTTAGCTGACACGGTGGTGGACACCAATCTAATTAGCTTTAAAAATAAAAAGGCCAATGGCTTTGTCATGAGCGAAGCCAGCTCAACCAGCTTACTCAAAGCCATCAAACAAGCCTTAAATGTTTACAAAAACGATGCAGCCGCGTGGAAGCAAATTCAAATCAACGGTATGAACCTAGACTTAAGTTGGGATAAAAGTGCCTTGGCGTATTTGGCTGCATATAAAGCCTTGCTCATGCCTAGCGCCGAGAAAAATGACTGATTTTTAAGGGGACAGTAAACTTGGCACGCTAAATGCTTAAGTAATAACAAGCTTCTCCAAAGCTGTTATTCTCCTCCTCCGGGGCGCCTTGACGGGCGCCCTCTTTTTTCTCGTTTATTTAACGATGAAATGTTCGCGGTAGTATTTTAATTCGTCTATGGATTCGTAGATGTCGGCCAAGGCCTCATGTTTGCTGGCTTTTTTAAAGCCCGAGTATATTTCCGGCTTCCATCGACGCGCTAACTCTTTAAACACACTGACATCCAGATTGCGGTAGTGAAAATACTTTTCCAAATCGGGCATATAGCGCGCCATGAAGCGGCGGTCCTGGCATATGGAATTGCCACACATGGGCGATTTACCAACTGGCACCCAATTTTTCAAAAATGCCAGCATTTGCAAACTGGCTTGCTCCTCATCCAAGGTCGAGTCTTTTACTTTTTGGATCAAGCCTGAACGACCGTGCGTGCCTTTATTCCAGGCATCCATACCCTCTAGAACGGCATCAGATTGGTGTATAACCAAGACCGGCGATTCGGCCAGGACGTTTAATTCGGCATCGGTGACCACGGCCGCCAATTCCAATATGCGGTCTGAATCGGGCAGCAGACCACTCATCTCCATGTCCAACCAAATTAAATTGTTCTGATTAGTACTACTTGCTATTTCCGCCATCATGATTTCCATTAAAATGTATGTTTTATACCAATATCAGTGAACCATACGCCTGCTTATGCTTCACAATGGCATCATATTAACCGAACTTGACCATGACCATGACCTTTACCCTTACATTTATTAGCTTAGTGATTGCCTCAACGATGGTGCGTCTTTGGCTTGCAGGTAGGCACATCCGCCACGTGCAACAACACCGAGATCATGTACCCACTGCTTTCAGCGCCACCATCACACTGGATGCGCACCAGAAAGCGGCTGACTACACGGCAGCTAAATCCAAATTAGGTTTAAGCGAGGGCTTGGTGCAGACCCTGCTGTTATTAGCCTTAACCTTAGGTGGGGGCTTACAAAGCATGGATAATTTTTGGCAAGCGTTGTTTGCGGATCAAGCCATCATACGAGGCGTAGCGGTAATTTGCAGCGCGATGTTGTTAACCAGCTTAATTGATTTGCCTTTTGATTATTACAAAACATTTGTCATAGACGAAAAATTTGGCTTTAACAAAATGACGGTTCCCATGTTCATCAATGACTTAATCAAACACGGTCTATTAGGGCTGGCTTTAGGCGGCCCCATTTTATTGCTAGCGCTTTGGTTGATGCAAGGAGCCGGCGCCTATTGGTGGCTGTATTTATGGTTTGCCTGGAGTGCCTTTAACCTCATTATGCTAGCGGTTTACCCCAGCTTCATCGCGCCATTATTTAATAAATTTAGCCCCTTGCATGACGAGCAATTAAAAACACGTATCGAATCGCTATTGACTAAGTGCGGCTTTAAATCGCAAGGCCTGTTTGTCATGGACGGCTCAACTCGCAGCAGTCATGGCAATGCCTATTTCACCGGCTTTGGTGCATCCAAACGGGTGGTGTTCTTTGATACCTTGCTAGCACGCTTAAACACCGATGAAATAGAGTCGGTTTTGGCCCACGAATTAGGCCACTTTAAACACCATCACGTTATCAAACGCATAGCCATGCTGTTCTCTGTAAGCTTTATAGGCTTAGCATTATTGGGCTGGCTCATGCAGCAGCCCTGGTTTTATACTGGCCTAGGCGTGCAAAACGCTAGCAATTACATGGCTTTAATGCTGTTCTTGTTGGTTTCACCGGTATTTTTATTTTTATTGCGCCCGGCCATGGCCAGTTACTCACGTAAAAATGAATTTGAGGCCGACGCGTATGCGGCTAAACAAGCCAGCGCTAAAGATTTGGTGAGTGCCTTGGTTAAACTATACCGTGACAATGCCGCTACCTTGACACCAGATCCCTTGCATTCTGCATTTTATGACTCGCATCCGCCAGCCAGTCTAAGGATAGCCAAGCTGGCAGCGTACAGCAGCTAATTTTTAGCGCATAATGCCAGCACTTAAATTTAAATTGTACAGACCTTAATCTGACCGCTAGCCTTTTGACCGACACCATCTCTACTCAGACTAAATTCATTGCGCCATTGCAAGGCACCGTGGTGGCAGCATACGGCAAACGCTATCAAATTGAATTGCCAGATAAAAAACGCATCAGCTGCGTGACCCGTGGCAAAAAAACCGATCTAGCCTGTGGCGACAGAGTCAATCTGCAACTCACCGACAAGCACGAGGGCGTGATCGATAGCACTCTGCCGCGCCAGACCTTGCTGTACCGCAGCAATGCCTTTAAGAGCAAAATGCTGGCGGCCAATGTAACGCAAATCATCATAGTTTTAGCCACGCAGCCTAGCTTTTACGAAGCCTTGTTAAACCGCTGCTTGATTGCGGCCGAAGCGGCGCATATTAAACCGCTCATAGTGCTTAATAAATGCGACTTGGAGGACAGCTCGCAAGCCAAGCAAAAACTTGGCTTGTACAGCGCTTTGGGTTATCAGGTGCTGACACTGTCAGCCAAAGAGGATATTTCCAGCCTAAGGCCTTATTTGCAAGGGGAAGCCAGCATTTTAGTAGGCCAATCCGGCATGGGTAAATCCACTATGATTAATGCCTTGTTACCCGAAGAAGCGGTGCGTACCAGAGAAGTCAGCATGAGCCTAGACAGCGGCAAACACACCACCACCGCCGCCCATTTATACCATTTGGACGCGCACAGCCAGCTGATAGATTCGCCCGGCTTACAAGAGTTTGGCTTACACCATCTCAACACGGATGAATTAGAACACGCGTTTATTGAATTTAGGCCACATTTAGGTTTATGCCGATTCAGCAACTGCAAACACACGCAAGAACCAGACTGCGCGATTAAACAAGCTATGCAAGATGGCAAGATCAGCCAAGAAAGATTAGCCATTTACCAGTTATTGCGAACAGAAATCGAGCATTAAGCCAGCTTGGTCGCAGGCTAAAAAATGCCTGTAGATGGCGTATAATCGGTCCATTCATTTTTCAAGTAGCAGATCATGCAAATTACCACTCGCCTAGAATTCGATGCCGGCCACCGCATTCCCAGCCATAAAAGCCAATGTAAGAATTTGCATGGTCACCGCTATGCCATTGAAATAACCTTGTCTGGCGACATCATTAGTCAAGCTGGCGCATCCGAGAATGGCATGGTGATGGATTTTTCAGAGGTAAAAGCGATTGCTAAATCTGCCGTGGTGGATGTTTGGGATCATGCTTTCCTGGTCTATCAAGACGATGCTGACGTGCTTAATTTTTTAAACGGCCTGACTAACCATAAAACCGTGGTTTTCCCTACCGTACCAACGGCTGAAAACATGGCCAATGAAGCATTTAAAATTCTGAAGAATCGCTACTTAGACAGCTATGGCACGCACTTAAAATTAGAAAAAGTGCGCTTGTACGAAACCCCCAATAATTGGGCCGATGCCTTAGGCTAGCTCTTCACCGCGCTCGGCATAATGCTTGGCTACCCAATGACGGTAATCGCCACTGGTGACGTTATTTACCCAGTCCTGGTTTGCCAAATACCAATCCACCGTTTTTTCTATCCCCGTATCAAAACTTTCTGCCGGCTTCCAGCCTAATTCTTGGTGCAACTTGCTGGCATCAATGGCGTAGCGTTGATCATGACCCAACCTGTCTTCCACGAAGCTAATTTGCTCGGCATACGATTTGCCATCTGATCGCGGTTTTTTGCTATCCAATATACGGCATAAGGTTTTAACCACCTCTATATTAGCCATCTCGTTCCAACCGCCGACGTTGTATACCTCGCCCACTTTACCAGCCTCCAAAACCCTGCGTATTGCCGCACAATGGTCGGTTACATAAAGCCAATCGCGTATCTGTTGACCGCTACCGTAAATTGGCAAGGGTTTTCCAGTTAAGGCGTTGTGTATCACCAAAGGAATTAATTTTTCTGGGAAATGGTGTGGTCCATAATTGTTGGAACAATTGGTCGTGAGCGTAGGGAGCCCATAGGTGTGATGGTAAGCCCGGACCAGGTGATCGGATGCCGCCTTGGAGGCAGAATATGGGCTATTCGGAGCATAGGCATGCTGCTCAGTAAAAGCCGCCGCATCAGGCATTAAGGATCCGTATACCTCATCGGTGGAGACATGCAAAAAACGCCATGCCTGACGGTCGACTGTGCTTAATTGTGTCCAATAGGCCCGCACGGCTTCCAATAAATGAAAAGTGCCCACCACATTGGTTTGAATGAAATCTTCAGGACCGTGTATGGACCTGTCCACATGGCTTTCGGCGGCAAAATTAACGATGGCAGAAGGTTGATAGTCTTGCAGCAATTTGCTCACTAGTGCCTGATCGCCTATGTCGCCATGCACGAAAACATGCTGTGGATTATGTTGCACCGCCGTTAAATTTTCCAAATTCCCGGCATATGTCAACTTGTCCAAATTCACCACTCGGCCTAATCCCAAGCGCAACCATTCAAGCACGAAATTAGCACCAATAAAACCCGCCCCACCGGTTACCAAAATTGTTTTAGTCATGCAGATTACTTTCTTATTTTTCAATTGTTGATGATTCCAGGGCAGCCCATAAACAATCCCCGGATTTATTCAATGCTGCCAGATAAGCCTCATGGGCCTCTAGTTCAGTGGCATTTGCTAACATAACGATGCCGGCTTGATTAAATGCAGCTTTAGGTTCAACCGCCTGCGTTGTTTGAGGCTGGTCCATGCTGATCATCAAACTGTCTTGCCCGCGCGTCATGGCCATGTACACATCGGCCAACAATTCCGCATCCAACAAGGCGCCGTGTAAGGTGCGTTTAGAGTTGTCTATGCCAAAATGCCGACACAAAGCATCCAAACTATTACGCTGACCTGGGCGCATTTCTTTGGCTATTTTAAGCGTATCGGTCACCCTAGCGACGATGCTCTCCAAGGGTTTTTGCTCGATCAAACCCAGCTCACAATTTAAAAAGCCCACGTCAAAGGGTGCGTTATGCATAATCAGCTCGGCATCGGCAATGAAATCCAGCAACTCGTTAACAATGTCAGGAAAGCGCGGCTTGTCCTGCAAAAATTCCAAAGAAATACCGTGCACCTCTTGTGCGCCTTGGTCTATTTCACGATCGGGATTGAGGTAATAATGAAAATGCTGTTTGGTTAATCGGCGGTTGACCACCTCAACCGCAGCAATCTCTATTACCCTATGGCCTTGTGCATGATACAAACCGGTGGTTTCCGTATCCAAAAAGATTTGTCTCATGATGCTGCCTCCTGTAAAACCTGCTCCACGCCCTTATTAGCCAAACTGTCAGCCCGCTCATTACCAACATTGCCAGCGTGCCCCTTAACCCATATCCACTGCACCGTATGCTGCTGGGCCAGGCCATCTAAAATGCGCCATAAATCATCGTTTTTCACCGGCTTTTTATCTGCAGTGCGCCAATTCCTGGCTTTCCAGCCGACTATCCATTCGGAAATGCCTTTCTGCACGTAAACCGAATCCGTGTAAACCATTGCATGGCAGCTGCGATTTAACGCCTCAAGGGCGCGTATCACCGCAGTTAACTCCATGCGGTTATTGGTGGTGAGCAATTCGCCACCAAACAGTTCTTTTTCTTGGCCAGCGTAACGAATCCAAGCACCCCAGCCCCCAGGACCTGGGTTGCCCTTGCATGCCCCATCGGCGTAAATTTCCACTGCTTTAGTCGTGCTCATGGTGTTTTTTCTAATGTCTTTCTGGATAAACGGTTTAATTTGTCTCGTGACTTAGTTGGCCTGCCAATGGATTTGGGTCTAGCTGTCAGTAAATTGGTGGCGCCCGATTGTTTCCAATTTGGTTTAATCGGCGTCATGCCGGGCACGCGTTTTTTTGCCACGATAAAATAGACCCCGGCCAATCTCGAAAAGGCATGCTGGCCTAGCTTATCCATAAATAACAGGCGCTTATGCCAAGCAATATTTTCAAACGGCGGGACATGGCAACAGCTACGCACGTTTACAACCTCAAAACCCAGCAAGGCTAACCAATCTTTTAAGCGATTCAAGCCTATCAAGCGAGCATGCCATGGGTAATTTAACTGCTTACAAAACAGTTTCTTTATAAACGCACACGCGCCCCAGGCGCTGATAGGATTGAAGCCGGAAATAATTAAATGTCCATCTGGCATCATTACGCGAGCCGCCTCACGCAAGGTTTGGTGTGGCCTATCACTGAACTCCAGCCTGTGCGGCAAAAGCAATAAATCCAAACTCATTTCAGCAAAAGGTAAAAAATCATCACTGCACAACACGTTAGCCTGGCATTCGCCATTCACCATGCCACCGGCTTCAATAGCAAAGGCTTTATAGCGGTTGGGCATGCGCGAGTTGGTCAACAAGTCTAGCGGCATAGACCCGACCTGTAGCGCATTAAAGCCAAATAAATCGGATACTGCTTGGTCAAACAAGGGTTTTTCGCTGGCTTGCAAATACTGGCCTGCTGTGGATTTGAACCAATCTTGTATGGGCGCCGCGACTATTGACATTTAACCGTATAGAACAAATGATAGTGGGTATGCATCATAATGTTCAAATTATACCCATTCCAGCATTTAAGGATAACTATATCTGGCTCATGCACAACGGCCAACAAGCCGTAGCCGTTGACCCAGGGGATGCCCAGCCAGTCATACAAACGCTCAAGCAACTCAATCTTAACCTAAGCGGCATACTCATTACCCACCACCACCAAGATCACATTGCCGGGGTAACCGAATTGCTAAAAGTCTATCCTGACATAGGCATTTATGCGCCAAAACTAGAGGATTACTCGTTTGCGCACACACCAGTCGATGACGAACAGGAGATACAGCTGACCGACTTGGGGCTAAGTTTTAGCGTCATGCACTTGCCAGGGCACACCTTAGGCCATGTGGCCTACTACACTGAAAACAAGTTAGGCGATAAATGGCTGCTTTGTGGGGACACCTTGTTTGGTGCCGGCTGCGGCCGTTTATTTGAAGGCACGCCAGCCCAAATGCACCACTCGCTAAAACGCTTAGCTGCTTTAGCCGGCAGCACTCAAGTCTATTGCAGCCACGAATACACATTACGCAACATTGACTTTGCCTTGAGCCTGGAGCCAAATAACCCCACATTGCAACAACGTAAGTTAGACACACAGGCGCTGCGCGACAAAGGCATGGCCAGCCTGCCATCCAACATCGAATTGGAACGCGCGACCAATCCTTTTTTACGTTGCCATATCGGCAGCATTCAAATTAGCAGTGGCTTAAACCTAGCCGATGAGGTGGCTGTTTTTAGCCGAATAAGAGAATTAAGAAATGTATATTAATCATATATATACATAATTAATTTAAAGTAATTATTAAATATTTACGTCTTGACTTTAAGGTCATTGTTTTTTACTATATGGCCTTACATCAATCAGGGCAAACAGCCGCAGTTGTCACGCCCACTCACACCTTAAGCCATCATTGACGAATTCTTTTAGCCATACTATCGCCCGCCTTCTTATAGCAAGCAGCTTACTGCTCCCAGTCACAGCAAGCTATGCTGAATCGAATGTAATCGGCGAGGAAATCACCGTCACCGGTGAAGAAGCGATTAAATCCATCAATAAAGAGCCAAACTCGATGGATGCCGCAACCAACAAAAAAACACCAGCCAACTCACAAGGCGTCAACATAGATCCATCCCTACGCAATCTAAGCGACGAAGCCACGCCTGTTATCGTGATCAGCAGCGATGACCTGTGGCAAAGAATAAAAGACGGTTATGCCATGCCGGACTCCACCTCTAACTTAGTTGCAAATCACGAGAAATGGTATAGCACTAGGCCAGACTACATTAGGCGCATGGTAGAACGCAGTCAAAAATACTTGTTTCACATCGTAGAAGAAGTGGAAAAACGCGGCATGCCAACGGAAATCGCTTTGCTCCCCATGATAGAAAGCGCCTACAACCCCCAAGCCTATTCGAGAAGTCAGGCGTCGGGCATTTGGCAGTTCATCCCGTCCACGGGCAAGCATTTTGGCTTGCAACAAAATTGGTGGATAGATAACCGACGCAACGTAATTGTGGCGACCGATGCGGCGCTGACCTATTTGCAAAAACTGCATGGCATGTTTGGCTCATGGGATTTAGCTCTGGCGGCCTACAATGCCGGTGAAGGCACCGTAGGCCGTGCGATAGAACGAAATCGCAGATTAGGCCTAGGCACGGACTACGAAAGTTTAAACTTGCCACCGGAAACCCGAAATTACGTGCCTAAATTGCAAGCCGTTAAAAACATCATGACCAACCCGGGCAAGTACGGCTTAAAAATACAAACCATAGCCAACACGGCATACTTCACCCGCGTTTCCGCCCCAGCTCAGATTGATGCGCACTTGGCCGCCAAATTAGCCGAAATCAGTGATGAGGAATTTTTAGCGCTTAACCCAAGCAACAACAGGCCGCTCATAGGCAATAACGATGAAAAACACGAACTGCTGCTGCCTATTCTGGCCGCTCAGACTTTTAGGGACAATTTAGCCAACTACAATAAACCCTTAGTCAGTTGGAAAACCTATTTAGCAAAACGCGGTGAGCGCATGGAGAAAATAGCCGCCAAATTTGGCATACAACTGTCTAAACTGCGCAATGTAAATAACTTACCTAATCAAAATAAAATAAAAAAATCCTCAACTATCTTGGTGCCAAACGGAAACCAAACTGACTTTACGCCCAACGGCAGCGCGCTTAAGACTGCGGATGCCAATGGCGCTTATCCTTTGGACCCCAACCTATCGCACAGTGCGGATGCTGCCCTCGCAGAAAAAAATCAGCTCAATAGCACCGATGAAACGGAACCTAGCAAGGCCAATAACGTCACACACCTAGTTAAAAAAGGCGAGACCATTTTTGCCATTGCCAAGCTCTACCAAGTTAGCATAGACGATATCGTGAACGCGAATGGCCTGGCTAATCAGGACATTAAAATTGGTCAAAGCTTGAGCATCAGCAACACGGCATCTATTAGCACGCAAACTGAATCAGCTAAGCAGGAAAGCAATGCGAGTGAGAAAAAATTACCTGAAAAAAACAAAGCAAAAAGTAAAAAAAGCAAAGCAAATAAAAGCAAGTTAAAAAAACCCAAGGCCAGTAAATCTCAGCATAAAAAACTTAAGAAAAAGCGTAGCCCAAACTCGAAAAAATAATTGATTGATGCCATGTTAATGCCCACACAGATCACGCGATACATCCAACTATGGCTAATAGTGTTCGGCATCTGCGCTATGAGTGCTTGCAGCAACGGTGAAGACGCTGCTAAAAAATTAAAGCCAAACTACGACGCACCTCACCCGACCAGCCTAGGTGGCACCATGATTGATGCCATGACAGGTGAACCCAGCGGTTTAATTGCCATGATAGCCGGTGAATCAGCGGCGTCGGCGATTGCCGGCAACATCTTTAACAGCCTGCTTAAATACGACAAAAATTTAGAGCTGACCGGTGAACTCGCTCAGTCATGGGAAGTATCGGCCGACCAACGCACCATTACCTTTCATTTAAAGCCCAATCTTAAATGGGCGGACCAGCGGCCCTTAAGCAGTGCAGACGTTTTATTTACTTGGCAAAAAGTAACGGATGACAACACGCGCACGCCTTATGGCTCGGATTTTAAATTAGTTAGCAAAGCCGAAGCGCCTGATGCACAAACATTTAGAGTGACCTACGCCGTCCCCTACGCGCCTGCTTTAGACACTTGGGCAGGCTTGCACATCCTGCCTAAACACTTATTGCAAGACCAAGACATTAACAACACGGCTTTTGCTCGCCATCCGGTAGGCAGTCACTATTACAAGCTGTCGGATTGGAAAAATGGCCAATACCTAAAATTAAGCCGCAACCCTTACGCCAGCCAAGGTCAAGCAAATATAGAGCACTTGCTTTCTCGCATTATTCCAGACAAAGCAGCTCAATTTTTAGAACTGAGCGCAGACAACATAGACTCCATGGCCTTAAACCCTATCCAATACGCCAGGATATTCCCATCCAGACCCGATCTCAGCAAAAACATAGGCTTGTACAAAGAATTGGGTAACAGCTACTCCTACATGGGGTTTAATTTAAAACGCAAACCGTTTGATGATGTACGCGTGCGCCAAGCGATCAACTACGCCATCGATAAACAAGAAATTATCGATGGGGTATTGCTAGGACTAGGTGAACCGGTGGCATCACCCTATAAACCTGGCACACGCTGGAGCAACCCGAGCCTGCAGCCCTACCCCTACGACCCAAACAAAGCCCGCGCATTACTTCGTGAAGCTGGCTTTTCCGACACAAACGGCGATGGCATATTGGAAAAAGACGGGAAGCCGTTTAGCTTTGAAATACTGACCAATCAAAACAAAGAACGTGAAATGACGGCAGTTTTAATTCAACGCCGACTTAAAGAGGTAGGCATAGAGGTTAATATACGCGTACTGGAGTGGGCTAGCTTTTTAGGTCGCTTCATCAAACCCAAGCAATTCGACGCCGTGGTATTGGGCTGGAGCTTGTCTTTAGACCCCGATCAGTATGGGATTTGGCACTCAAGTCAACAAGCGCCAGGCCAATTCAACTTTATTAGTTACAGCAACCCGCAAGCAGACAAGCTACTGGAAGCAGGCCGTATAGAATTAAATCCAGACAAGCGCATGAAAATTTACCACGCTTTTTCAAAAATCCTACTTGAAGACAGCCCGGTTGTTTACTTGTCAGCTGGCTACGGCTTATCGGCCATCCATAAACGCGTCAAGGGCATTAGCAGCCCTGCCCCAGCGGCCGGTATAGGTCATAACACATACGAGTGGTTTATTCCTAAAGCCTATTACCGCAACGAAATAAATGATCAATAAAAGGCAACCATGGCTAGCTACTTATTAAAACGCATTTTATGGATGGTACCGCTGTTAGTAGGCATCAGTCTGATTTCATTCTTCATCATGCACCTCGCACCCGGTGACATCACCACCAGTGAGGCCAGTTTTAATCCTAAAGCCAGCGAAGAATCCAGACAGAAATTACGCGCCTTGTACAATTTAGACAAGCCAGTCATCGTGCAGTACGGCTTATGGGTTAAACGCCTAGCCAAGTTAGACTTTGGTACGTCCTTTGCCTCCCACCAAAGGCCAGTTTTTTGGCAAACTACCGATAAAGACGGCAACGTCACACTCGGCATGATACAAGAAGCCTTGCCCATCACTTTATTAATCAATGTACTGAGTTTGCTCCTCATCATAGGCATCGCCTTACCGCTGGGCGTCATCTCAGCATTGAAGCAGAATCAATGGCCTGACCGTGGCATCACCCTATTTGTTTTTCTGGGGTTTGCCATACCGGGCTTTTGGCTGGCATTGATGCTCATGTACTGGACGGGCGTGCAGCATAGCTGGCTGCCTATTTCCGGCTTGGAGAGCATGGGCCATGAAAACCTCACGTGGCCAGCACAAATCTGGGACACCTTGCAGCACCTAGTGTTGCCAGTATTTATATCTGCCATCACCGGTTTAGCCGGCATATCACTGTTTGTTAGAAACGGCATGCTCGATGTATTGCACCAAGATTACATCACCACCGCTCGCGCCAAAGGCTTAAATGAAAATAAGATTATTTATGGCCACGCCTTACGCAACGCGCTACTGCCGCTCATCACCATTTTTGGCTTAAGCATCCCCGGCTTGATAGGCGGATCGGTCATAGCGGAAAGCATTTTTGCGATACCAGGCATGGGCAAGCTTTTTTACGATGCTGTTTTAATGCGGGATTTTCCGGTCATCATGGGCATTTTAACCATAGGCGCCATATTGACCATGCTAGGCAACTTGCTAGCAGACATCTCTTACGCATGGGCAGACCCTCGCGTCAGACGGGGGGTGATGTAATGAAACTGGTGTGGCAAAATCCCCTGACCTTGATCGGCTTTATCATCATTACCAGCATACTGCTGTTAGCTGCAATAGCCCCGCTTATTGCCCCATACGATCCCAATGCCATTAATGTCAAAGCCATATTGCTGGCCCCTTCCCAATTACACCTTATGGGCACCGACGGACTGGGGCGTGACGTCTTCTCCCGCATGCTATACGGCGCACGCATTTCCCTCATGGTGGGTTTTGTTGCCGTCGGCATTGCCACGCTAATCGGCATTGTCCTCGGTGCCATAGCCGGTTTTTACCGAGGCTGGGTGGACACTTTAATCATGCGTACGGTGGACGTGATGCTTTCTATTCCTACCTTTTTCTTAATCCTAGCCGTGATTGCATTCCTGAGCCCCTCCATCTGGAACATCATGATAGTCATAGGCTTAACCTCTTGGATGGGGGTGACACGATTAGTCAGGGCGGAGTTTTTAAGCCTGCGTAACAGAGAGTTTGTTTTAGCTGCACAAGCCTTAGGGGCAAAAGACTTTAGGTTGATTTTTGGGCATTTATTGCCTAACAGCCTAACGCCCATCATCGTTAGCTCAATACTGGGCATAGCCAGTGCGGTGTTAGTGGAATCCGGCCTAAGCTTCTTAGGCTTGGGCGTGCAAGCACCGCAAGCATCCTGGGGCAACATCTTGACCGATGGCAAGGAGTACATCCAGTTTGCCTGGTGGCTGTCCTTGTTCCCTGGCCTCGCCATATTGCTGACCGTGTTAGGCTATAATTTGCTTGGGGATGGTTTACGCGATGCGTATAATCCAAGAAGCAATCAACATTAGCAAGCCACATTTGCAGACATAAAATAGGGAAAACGTTATGGGATTTTTAGCAGGTAAAAAAATATTAATTGCCGGATTATTGAGCAATCGTTCAATTGCTTATGGTATCGCTGAAGCAATGAAACGCGAAGGCGCAGAGCTTGCCTTTACCTACCAAATGGAAAAACACCAGGACCGAGTGGCTAAATTGGCAGCGGATTTTGGCTCCACTTTGCTTTTTCATTGCGACGTGGCTGAAGACAGCCAGATTGACGCCTTATTTCCAGCCATAGCCAAACATTGGGATGGCATAGACTGCATCGTGCATTCGGTGGCCTTCGTGCCTAAAGACGCATTAGATGGGGATTACCTAGATAAGGTCACTAGGGAAAATTTCCGCATTGCTCATGACATCAGCTCATACAGCTTTGCCGCTATGGCTAAAGCCGCCTACCCAATGATGGCAGGCAGAAATGGCAGTTTATTAACCATTAGTTACCTTGGCGCAGAGCGCACTATGCCCAACTACAACGTCATGGGTTTAGCCAAGGCCAGCCTAGAAGCCAACGTACGCTACATGGCACAAAGCTTGGGTCCTAAAGGCATCCGCGTTAATGCCGTATCAGCCGGTCCGATTAAAACATTAGCCGCATCCGGTATTGCCGATTTTGACAAGATGATAGGCTTTAATGAAAAACACGCCGCCTTGCGCCGCAATGTCACCATAGAAGAAGTAGGCAATGCGTCCGCCTTCCTTTGCAGTGACTTGGCATCCGGCATCACCGGTGAAATCACTTACGTTGATGGCGGCATGAACATCACTGCTGCAGGCTCTATTGATTAAAAAGAATGGCTTAGCAAATAAAAAAGGCACCTAGGTGCCTTTTTTGTTAACTGCATATTAGATAAATTTACTATTGCTTGGAAAGCAATAAGCTTTCATTAACCGTGACCTTAGCTTTTAAGCGCAAAGCTTGTTTATAAGCGGCCAAATACTCGCTGCTTAAGGCTTCTCTAAGCTCATTTTTCGCCAACTGCTCAGCATCCGCATCGCCAGCTAAACCGGCATCCACTTTAAGCACCTTAAGCAATAGAAAGCCTTGCTTGCTGTCTGCCACGCCAGAATAAGCCGGTAGTTTAGCCGCGTTAGTTTTAAACGCTAGATTCATGGCTAAATCCGTTAATCCTTGTGCATTTTTTCTATCCACCGTCACTTCCGGTATCCACTCTAGCCCAGTCACGGTTTTACCGGCTTTTAAATCTTTCAAAGCTGCCTCACCTTTAGCTTTAGCTAGCTTGGCTGCCGCTTCCAATTTAAGCAAGGACTCAATACCCGCTTTCACCTCATCAAAGCTTCTTGGTGCCGCCGGTTTATATTCTATTAAACGCGCCGCTACTAAATTATTTGGCGACACTTCGACCGCTTCTGTATTACGGTGATCTTTAAGCACCTCGTCAGAAAAAATCAAAGCCATGATTTTTTGGTTATTCTTAAAAAACTTAGCGCCAGTTTCACGATTCAACCAATTTGACTGCTGCACCTGCCCCCCAAACGCCTTAGCCGCAGGTTGCAAACTACCGGATTGCTCATAGACTAAATTACTGAACACTTCGGCTTGCTTAACAAATTCAGCCTGGGCTTTTTGGTACATCAAATCGCCTTTAATTTGCGGCTTCAAACTGTTGAAATCACTGCTAGCGCCGGTAATTTCAGTCACTTTTATAATGTGGTAACCAAACTCGGATTCCACCAAGCCACTGACTTGATTAAGCTTCATGCTAAAAGCGGCATCCTCGAAAGGCTTAACCATTGCACCACGAGCAAAACTACCTAAATCCCCACCTTTAACAGCAGAGCCTGGGTCTTGAGAGTGCTTAATGGCTAACGATTCAAATGATTTTGGGTCTTTTTTAATGGCAGCCAAGATCTCTTGAGCTTTGGCCTTAGCTTGTGTTTTTTGTGCCTCTGTCGCGCTTACACCAAAACCAATTAATATGTGGCTCGCGCGTCTTTGCTCATTGCCAGAAAATTTACCTGCATTTTCATCGTAAAACTTTTTCACCTCTGCATCATCGACATTAACTTGACGCATAAAATCAACAGCCGACATGGATAAAAATTCCACTCGCACTTGTTCAGGCACCAATAATTTGTTTTTGTGCAGTTCGTAATAGGCTTTAACTTGATCGGGGGTCACCTTAACTTGATCAACAAAATCCTTGGTTTTAATTTCTGCCACACTTACCACGCGCTGTTGATTGCTCAACTGAATCGCATGCTGCAAACGCGACTCGGTTGAAAATGCCAATTTACCAATGCCATCCAAGGCTTGCTGCGTCAACATGTCAGCACGCATGCCCGCCTCAAAGCGAGTAGGCGTTAACTGATTTTGCGTTAAGGTTTGGTCGTACAATTCTTGTGAGAAATTGCCGTCTCTTTGAAATTCAGGCATGCCCGTAATGTAAGTGGCTAATTGCACATCGCTGATGGCAAAGTTGGCACGGCGTATTTCATCGTTTATCAATTGCTTATTGATAAGCTGGTTTAGCACCAATGATTTAACTTCAGGACTGTCTAGTTGCGCCTGGTCAAACTTGCCATCTGACTGCAAGCGATTACGCGTATTTTTTAATGCATTATCGTACTCTTGTATGGAAATGTTGTTGCCTGCCACTTTAGCAACAGCGACATTGCTACCGGCGCTGCTTAAATAAGAGTCAATGCCAAACAAGGCAAACGGAATAGTAATTAAAGCCAGTAAGGCTTTACCAACCCAACCCTGGGCAACCGTACGAATTCTATCTAACATAAAAAATATCCACCTTAAGCTTGCGTTTAACGTTTAAATTTAAGCTGACTTAGCCAACTAAACTGCATCTAATTATCAATATGACAATATACCACAAGAGCTCACTGCATGGCGCTTCAGCTTATCTCTTGCAAACGGCAATGGGACTATATAAGCCTGCATTTGGTTCGTCGTCATGAGGCCAGTTAATACCAGAAAAAGCGACCTTACAAATAAAAATAGCGAGTCCTAAGACTCGCTATTTTTATTTTGGCGGAGCGGACGGGA
>SXLB01000019.1 GCA_005777825.1 Methylotenera sp.
GAAATTCCTAGGTGGTTAAGACTGCGCTTGGAAGAATACGGCGATGACATGGCTTCATTGCGGGCTTTTGGCATAGACGTGGTGACGGATTTATGTGAAACCCTGAGGGTGTTTGGCGCGCCCAGTTTGCATTTTTACACCTTGAATCGTGCCGGTGTGATTAGCAACATCATAGGCAATTTGCCCGATTAAAGCAGCGCATTATGGCTACCCTGGTTAGGCGGCCATCACGGATGGTAAGCATGATAAGCAATACTTCAAACAGGGTGTTGATCCCTAAGTAAGGTTTTTTCAATTTAAGTGAGGTGCTTTATGCATCCATCTAAAATGACTAAATCGTCAACTACACAATCTGTTGGTATTGCCCGCCAGCAAGGCCAGTGATTCTCCCTTCTAACTCCAATAATGTGAGCATGGATGAAAGCGTGCTGACCGTCATGCCAGTCAATTGCACTAAAGTTTCGATGGAGATAGCGTCATAAGCCATGGCCTCCAACAGCCTTTGCTGATCCTGGTCGGTCGGTGAATTTTCTTCCACTGCCGTTGCGCTGACGGCTTTGCTTAAATTTAATTCTTCGACGATGTCTTGCAAACCGTCGACCAATTTTGCCCCTTGTTTAATCAGTTTGTGGCAACCTTTGGCCAGTGGCGAATGGATGGAGCCGGGTATGGCAAACACTTCACGACCTTGTTCGGCACTTAATCGCGCGGTGATTTGCGAGCCGCTTTTTAGGTTGGCTTCGACCACAAGGCAGCCCAAGCTGAGGCCGCTAATTAGGCGGTTGCGCCTAGGGAAATTTTGCGGTTTGGACAGCGTGCCCAAGGGGAATTCAGAAATAATTAAACCGCTATTAGCAATTTGGTGCGCCAGATCTCGGTGCTGGGCAGGGTAGACCATGTCCAAGCCGGTGCCCACCACGGCGATGGTGTCGCCCTGGGCTTTGAGTGCGCCACGGTGGGCAGCGCCATCTATGCCTAAGGCCAGGCCGCTGACTATGCATAGCCCGTGCTCGGCCAAACCTTGGGCAAACGCCTCGGCATTTTTTTCACCTTGTACCGAGGCATTGCGGCTACCAACGATGGCGATACTGGGCTTGTTTAATAAGGCGAGATGGCCTTTTGCATAGAGCAAGGGCGGCGGATCGGCGATTTCTAGTAAGGCTTTAGGGTAGTCGGCATCGGCCAGCGTGACCAGGTGATTGTTGGCTTGCGCTAGCCAATTAAGCGTGTCTTCTAGGCCAGCTCGGTCCACCCCCAGCCCTATCTCTAGGGCAATTTTTTCAGACACGATCGCTCTTAATTCTTTGAATTTTTTACGGTAAATTTCACTTGGACTGCCAAAGGTTTTGAGCAATTGACAAAATGTTTGGCAGCCTAAACCTTCTATCTGACTTAAGCTAAGCCACTGTAATTTTTCCTCTATAGCGGCGCTGTCATCCATGGCCTAAGCTCACTGTGGGCTAAGCACGCTGTCCAGCTTGTTGACCGGTTCGCTGGCTTGCATGATGAGCGCGTAAGACACGCGTTCAAATACGCGAAAAACCATCAGCACGCCTATGCGTTCATCGGGCAATTGTATCTGTTTATTGGCTTGTGCTGCTTGCGGGTTTTTGATGGAGCGACCGGTCCTATTGATGCTTAGCACGTGACCCAATTCCAGCCCAGCCTCGGCGCCACGATTGATGGCAACAACACTAAGTGGACCGGCTTCTTCCACGCCGCTGTAGATGCTGATGATGCGCCCAGCAATGGCGGTATCAGGAGCGTGCGGCACGAAGTTAGTTAGTGCTTGCTCAGGTGGGCGAACCAGCAACCTGTCGCCGCTGAATACTTCCTCGGTCGCCGAGACTATTTCTGCGCTGGCTGGTGTGCCGTATTGCTTGATCAGCACCTCGCCTAAATAGCGCGCTTCTTGACCCAACACTTCCTTGCTGTCTGGGTCGATTAGGTTTTCCGTGTCGCGGACTATCTGCCAATCTGGCCCATCCTCGGGCTGGATGCTGTCCACATAAATGCGCGTGCCAGGGCTTAGCACCAAGCGTTCGTCTTGTGCGGCTAAGATGCGTGCTGAGTAAGCTGCGGCGCCTTTTTCGATGACAATAGCTTGATTTAAAAATGGCTTGATGGCCGTTAGGTTAAGGCTAGGAATGGCGGCTAGCGCTAGCGGTTCTACCTGAACACCTGGCTCTAATGTGACGTTCTCTAGCAGTAATTTTAATTGCGGGCTGCCACTGGACATGTCTAGGTAAACGACGTTGCCAGGGTAAATCAAATGCGGGTTTTTTATTTCACTGCGATTAAGTTGCCAAACCTTGGGCCATTGCCAGGGGTCTTTAAGGAATTGGCCTGCGATACCCCACAAGGTGTCGCCTTTAACCACAACGTGACGATCAGGGTGCTGCTCATTTAACAGAATTTCATCGGCCATAGCGGTTAAGCTTATGCAACAAAACAGCAGCAGCGTTATAATGTGGCGAGGCATACCAAGCAACCTTAAATGAACAACAGTGAGCTCAAGTATACGATTAAATGGCCGCACTGAACCAGCAAAAGCGGTTTTAATTTCGCCCATTTAAGCGTCAGCTCCCTGCCCGCAGGGCGGCATTTTTGAAAGAAAAAAGAATTTTTTATGGCGATTTTAGACATACTCCATTACCCCGATGCTAGATTGCATACCGTGGCGCAGCCGGTTAAAGCCGTCGATGCGAGCATCAAGCGTTTGATCGATGACATGGCGCAGACTATGTACGATGCGCCCGGCATAGGCTTGGCCGCCACGCAAGTGAATGCCCACGTGCAACTGATTTTGATTGATATCAGTGAAAGCAAAGACGATTTATTGGTTTTGATTAACCCTAAGATTACCGAGAAAAGTGGCGAACAAGATTACGAAGAAGGCTGCTTGTCTGTGCCCGGCGTATACGACACGGTTAGGCGCGCGGACCGTATCACGGTGCAGGCTTTGGATAGCGATGGCAAGCCATTTAGCTTAAAGGCCGAGGGCTTGCTCAGTGTCTGCATACAGCATGAAATGGACCACCTGTTAGGCAAGGTATTCATCGAGTATTTGTCCCCGTTAAAACGCAATCGCATTAAAAATAAAATGCTCAAACAACAGCGTGACCGCTGATTTTTTAGGCCTAAGCCCTTCACTATGAAACTCATTTTTGCTGGCACGCCAGACTTTGCCGTTCCCGCCTTAGCGGCCTTGATCGCCGCTGGCCATGACATTGTTATGGTTTTGACCCAGCCGGATAGACCGGCAGGACGAGGCATGAAATTGAAAGCCAGCCCAGTGAAAGTGCTGGCTGAGCAACATGGCTTAACGGTCTTTCAACCGCTGACATTAAAAGACCCGCAAGCGCAGGCGCGCATCGCTGAGGTGCAAGCCGATGCCATGATAGTCGCGGCCTATGGTTTGATTATCCCCGATGCCACCTTGCATGCCACGCGTTATGGATGCTACAACATTCACGCCTCCTTGTTGCCACGTTGGCGTGGTGCTGCTCCCATACACCGTTCCTTGTTAGCAGGCGATAGTGAAACCGGTGTGACCATAATGGAGGTGGTGGCAGCGCTGGATGCCGGCGCCATGGTCAGCCGAGGGGTGGTGGCCATCAAGGACAGCGACACCACACAAAGCTTGCACGATGCCTTAAGTCATATAGGTGCCTCATTGATGGTGACGGCCATGGCCGACTTGGAAAAAAATAGCGGCTTAGCGGCCACCGCCCAAGATGAAAATCTGGTGACTTACGCGCACAAATTAGACAAAGCCGAAGCGGCCATAGATTGGCAGCAATCTGCGGCGGCCATTTCTCGGCAAGTGCGGGCATTTAATCCTTTTCCAGTGGCGCAAAGCCAACTAAAAGAACACGTTTGCCGCATTTGGATGGCCACGGCCGAAGCCGGCCAAGCTAAGCCCGGAGAAATCGTCGGTGTGCAGGATGGCATTTTGGTGGGTTGCGGCGAGGGTTTGCTGCGCATCACTGAATTGCAAGCGCCGGGTGGCAAGCGCATGCCTGCCGCGTCTTTCGTGCAAGGCCATAGTTTGCAGCTGGGTGATAGGTTTACGGCTTAGCATGACTGCTCGCCCATTTTGCTTGCCTAGGGATTAAGTCCCTGGTGCACGTGTTATCAAGTAAAATCCACTAACCTTTAACCGCCTTAACATCAAGAAAGCGTCCTTTGTACCTATCCCAACAAATTGCAGCCCATGCGGTGAACCTCGTGCTATCAGGGCGCAACCTCACTCTAGCCTTGCCGGCCGCCTTAGCCAGCCACCCCAATGCTACTGCGCAACAACGTGGGGCGGCGCAGGACTTAAGTTACGGTACCTTGCGTTTCTACGGTGAAATCGATGCTTACCTCATACAGTTGCTAGAAAAGCCCTTAAGCGATGACCGCGTGCATGCCATCTTATTGGTGGCGCTCTACCAATTGCTGCATGACAAAGCCGATGCGTTTACCGTGGTCAATCAGGCCGTGCAAGCGGCGAGCTTGCTCAAAAAGCCGGCGCCTAAAGCCTGGGCTAAGGGCTTGGTGAATGCCATCTTGCGTAATTTTTTACGGCAACAAACGCAGTTGGCCAGCCGCGTCGCCAGCAAAGAAGCGGCGACCTACTCCTACCCGCAATGGTGGATAAACAAACTCAAAGTGCAATACCCCTTGCACTGGCAGAGCATGTTGCTTAATGGCAACCAGCACCCGCCCATGACCTTGCGCGTCAATTGCAAAAAAATCAGCATGACGGATTACCAACAATTATTAACTCGACAAGGCATAGAATCCGACCGCCTAGGTGGCCAAGCCTTGGTTTTGAGTAAGCCGGTTGCGGTAGAGAAAATTCCCGGCTTTAACGACGGTGTGGTGTCGGTGCAAGATTACGGTGCGCAATTGGCGGCGCCATTGTTGGGTGCAGAAATGCAGCACAAAGTGCTGGATGCCTGTTCTGCCCCCGGCGGTAAAACCGGCCACATATTGGAATTAGGCTGCAGCGATCTAACCGCCTTGGATAGCGACCCCGGCCGCTTGTTACGAGTGGAAAGCAACTTGCAACGCTTGCAATTGCAAGCCAAAGTGATGGTGGGCGATGCCGCCGCCAGCGATTGGTGGGACGGCGTGCCTTTCGATCGAATATTGGCAGATGTGCCTTGCACGGCTTCAGGCATAGTACGCCGTCATGTCGACATTAAGTGGTTGCGCCGCGAAGCCGATGTGGCTTCCTTCGTCGCGCAGCAAGCTAAAATTCTGCCCAATTTATGGCAGATGTTGGCAAAGGGTGGTAAATTACTTTATGTAAGCTGTTCGGTTTTTAATGAAGAAAATCAAGCGCAAGTGGACGCATTTTTAAAAAATAATGCCGATGCCAAGCAATTGGCATTCGATGTCAGCGCCGTGAGCGGTGCCGACAACGTGACCCATTTGCATGGTCAGCTTATTCCCTCTGCCGCGCACGATGGGTTTTTCTATGCCTTATTGCAAAAAAATTAAGCTAGTTTTCTTTGCCTTTTGCTTGGCCTTTTTTTCCATGGCAGGGCTTGCGGCGAACAGCAGCATGTCCGTCAAAAGTGCCGAATTAAAAACACAAGACGACGCTTACGTGCTGAATGCGGATGTCGATATTAAATTTAGCAGCGCGATAGAAGACGCCATCAGCAAGGGCTACACCTTAAACTTCATCATCGAGTTTCAACTGGCCACGCCAAGAAAATATTGGTTTGATGACGAAATTGCCACCGTGACGCAACGGGTTAGCCTAAGTTACCATGCGCTCTCCAGGCAATATTTGCTGGTGCGCGGCGAGCAACAAAAAACCTTTGTGCGTTTGGATGAAGCCATCGATGACTTGTCCAGCATCAGCGACTTAAAAGTTTTCAGCAAGTCCCAAGTAGAAAAAGGCGAGCCTTACATGGCCGGTTTTTTGATGCGCTTGGACACAAAGAAATTACCCAAAACGCTGCAAGGTGATGGCCTGGTTTCGGAAGAATGGACCATGACTACACAGCGTTTTGAATGGCAACCGACTTTATTCAAATGAAACAGCGGGCACGATGAAGTTCATAGTATTACTTAGCGCCAGCTTAGGCGCCTTCTTGCTGTACTTGCTGTCAAACGCCAGTGCCAATACCGCTGCTTCCGGCGAATACTATTCCTTGTTGGTAGCGTTGAATGTTCTATTGGCAGCCTTTCTAATTGGCGTCATTGGCTATCAAGTATGGCGTTTATTCAAGCAGATTCGCAGTGGCGTAGTGGGCAGTCGCTTTACCCGTCGCTTGTTAATGAGCTTTGCCATGATGGCGCTGATCCCCGGCTTAATAGTTTATTTGGTGTCGGTTAACTTTTTAACCCGATCCATCGAATCTTGGTTCAATGTCAAAGTAGAGGCGGCGCTGGAAGGTGGCTTAAATCTAGGTCGCACCGCCTTGGATATCATGCTCTTGGACGTCAAAGAAAAAGGCGAGAACATGGCCAGCACCTTGGCCTTTCAGCCAGCCAATAGCCGCTCTATCTTGAACGATTTGCGTGAAAAAAGTGGCATTCGCGACGTGACTTTGCTGACCGTGCAAGGCCGAATTTTAGAAGTATCGAATAGCGATGCCACCTCTATCTTGCCGGAATTGCCCAGTGTCGCCCAACTTAGGCAAGCGCGTTTACACATCCTAGGCAGCATAGAGCCGATTAGCAATAAGGGCTTGTACTTGCGGGTATTGGTGCCGGTGAATGGTCAAGATTTGGCCGGTGAAACGCGTATATTGCAATTGTTGCAACCGGTGCCCAAAGCCCTGGCTAACACCGCCGAGGCGGTGCAAGACGTTTACCAAGACTACCAACAATTGTCGTACAGCCGCACTTCGCTAAGGGAAGTGTTTGCCCTTACCTTAACCTTGGTCATGATGTTGGCGATGTTGGGCGCCGTCTCTGTGGCCTTTGTTTTGAGTCGCAAATTATCGGCGCCCTTAACCGTCCTGGCCGAGGGCACCAAAGCGATTGCCAGTGGCGACTACAGCACGGTATTGCCGGCCCACGGTAAAGACGAATTGGGTGTCTTGGTGCAATCCTTTAACAGCATGACTCAGCAACTCGATGACGCGACTAAAGCTGCCGAACGCAACCGTTCAAGGGTGGAAGCGGCCAGGGGTTACTTGGAAACCATATTGGCGCATTTATCATCCGGCGTTATGGCCTTAAACCAACGCGGTGAATTGCGCACGTTCAACGAAGCCGCCAACAACATATTGGCCGTGCAGTTGCAGCATTTCGTGGGCTTGACCATAGAAGAGATGGTCACCAAGCAGCCGCGTTTGGAGGCCTTCTTTTTGGCCATCGCCATGCACAATCAGCATGCCGTGGGAGACGAAACTGCTATAGAAACGGCTGTTGAAGCCACTAAGGACGAGTTGTTTACCCAGATAGAATTGCTCAGCGGTCAAGGCAAGCAAATACTCACTTTACGCGGTACGCGTTTGCCGGATGGCGGTTACGTGGCGGTGTTTGACGATGCCACCACCATGATACAAGCGCAGCGCGATGCCGCTTGGGGGGAAGTGGCCAGGCGCTTGGCACACGAAATTAAAAACCCATTGACGCCCATACAGTTGTCGGCCGAGCGCATGGCGCATAAATTAGTCGACAAATTGGATGACAGCGATGCTGACATGCTCAAGCGCTCGACCGCTACCATCGTCAATCAAGTTGATGCCTTAAAACGCATGGTCAACGAATTCAGTGAGTATGCCCGCTCGCCCGCACCGCAATTGCAAGCCCTGGATTTGAATAAACTCATACAAGAAGTGGTGTCGTTTTACGATTTGCCGGCCAGAAAATTGCAATTGTCTTTGGAAAAACAAGCGCCTGCCATTAAGGGCGACAGCACCATGTTGCGTCAAGTGATACACAACTTGCTGCAAAATGCCCAGGATGCTTTAATCGATCAAAGCGATGCCTTAATCCAAGTTCAAACTAAATCGGTAGGCCCCATGTTGGTATTAACGGTGACGGATAACGGTACCGGTTTCCCTGCCGAGATGTTGGCGCATGCTTTTGAGCCTTATATGACGACTAAATCGCACGGTACCGGTTTGGGTCTGGCCATCGTTAAGAAGATCATAGAAGAGCATAAAGGTTCGATCAAAATTGAGAATTTAAGTGATCTTGATGCCGATTTGGCCGACCGTCCAAACAGCGGGGCGGTGGTGACCATCAGCCTGCCATTGGATGCATGAGCTTAGGCCGCAATGGAATTTTAAACCGCTATTTTAGTAACCCAACCCTAGAGAAATAAAAGAATCAGCATGGCAGCAAAACATATATTAGTGGTCGATGACGAAATAGGCATACGCGAATTGTTGCGCGATATCTTGCAAGACGAAGGCTATCGCGTGCAGTTGGCGGAAAATGCCGCTGCCGCCCGCGCGGCCAGGCTGCAGGAGCGGCCAGACTTGGTGTTGTTGGACATTTGGATGCCTGATTGCGATGGCATCACCTTGCTTAAAGAGTGGGTGAATAGCAGCTTGTTGACCATGCCAGTGGTGATGATGTCCGGGCATGGCACCATAGACACGGCGGTGGAAGCGACGCGCATCGGTGCCTTTGATTTTTTAGAAAAACCGATTGCCTTACAAAAGCTGTTAAAAACCGTCAGCACCGCTTTAAAACACGGTGAACAACGGCCTAAATCGGCCATGAATTTAGCTAGCCTCGGCAAGAGCCCTATCATCACGGCGCTGAAAGAGCGCTTGGATAAAATCGCCGCCAATGTCATTCCTGCGCCGGTATTGTTGATCGGCCCTAAAGGCAGTGGCGCGGAATTGTGCGCGCGCTATTTGCAGGAAGCTGACAGCCCGTGGTTGGCCTTAAGCGACTACGCTCGTTTGGCTCATGAGCCCATGGATATATTAGAAAGCTTGCGCGGTGGTGTGTTGTTCATCGCCGAGCTGACCGAGCTCAATAAAGCCGAGCAAAAAGGCTTGCTGTTGTTGATCGCTAAATCCGACAAATACCATGTGCGCGTGGTATGTGCCACCAGCGAAAACCTGCCTAGGTTACAGGCCGAGGGCTTGTTTGATTACAATTTATACCAAACGTTAACGGCCTCGTCGCTCAGCATGCCGGCCTTGAATGACCATAAAGAAGACATCCCGGATTTGGTGGTGGCCATCACCCATTTGCAATTGGAATTGGCCGGCATGGATTACCGAGAGTTTGACGTGGCAGCCTTAAATGCCCTGCGTAACGCCGATTGGCCTGGGGATTTGGCGCAACTCGATGCCGTCATACGCAACTTATTGCAAACCAGTTTGGGTGAAAAAATTGGCTTAGAGGACGTGAAGCGGGTCTTGCATCAATTTGATGGCAGGCAAGTCATGGGGTCGGCCGAGCTGACCGTGGCCGTGCAGATTCAAAGTGAACAATCGGTCAGTTTAAGTTTGGACGGCAGTTTGTTTGATCAACCGCTGCGCGAGGCACGCGACGACTTCGAGCGCCGCTATTTTGAACACCACATCAAATTGGTGGCGCATAACATGAGTAAATTGGCTGAGATTGCCGGCCTAGAGCGCACCCATTTGTACCGTAAGCTCAAGCAACTGGGCATTAAAATAAAAGCTTAAGTCGTTAATTCCAATACCACAGGCGTGTGGTCGGAGGGCCGTTCTAATTTACGCGGTGCTTTGTCTATGTGCGCAGAGGCGCATTTTGATTTGAGCGCGTCGCTGACTAATATGTGGTCTATGCGCATGCCTAAGTTGCGCCTGAATCCCATCATGCGGTAATCCCACCAACTAAAGCTTTTATCTGCTTGGTCAAACAACCTAAAGCTGTCATGTAAGCCCAAGTCCAGCAGCGCTTGAAAGGCTGCCCGTTCAGCAGGGCTGACCAAGACTTGGCCTAGCCAAGCGCTGGGGTCGTGGCAATCGCGGTCTTCCGGTGCAATGTTGTAATCCCCAAGCAGTAACAAGTTCGGGTGCAAGCTGAGTTCATTTTTTAGCCAGCCGTTGAGGGCAGTTAGCCAACGCAATTTGTATTGGTATTTGTCCGAATCGACGGCTTGGCCATTCGGGATGTAGGCACAAACCACGCGCATGCCGGCTATGCTGGCCGTGATGACGCGTTGCTGCTCATCGGCAAATTGCGGGATGTTATGTTGGATGTCGGTCATGGCATGGCGACTGATGATGGCCACGCCGTTGTAGGTTTTTTGGCCGATGTGGGCTGCTTGGTAGCCTATCGCTTGCAAGTCGGCATAAGGGAATTTATGGTCCTCTTGCTTGGTTTCTTGCAAGCACAAGACGTCGGGTTGATTGCTTTGCAGCCAATCCAAGACATGTGGCAGCCTAACGTTTAACGAATTGACATTCCAAGTAGCAAACTTCATTGGGCCATCAATTCATGCCATTGTGACGCAACAAGGCGTCGATATTTGGCGCACGACCACGAAATGCCGTGAACGATTCCAGGGCTGGCCTAGACCCCCCTTGCGCCAAAATTTCTTGCCAATAGCGTTGGCCTGTTTCTGGGCAAAGCACGCCGTTTTCTTCAAATAGGCTGTAGGCGTCGGCCGATAAGACTTCTGCCCATTTATAGCTGTAATAACCGGCCGAGTAACCACCGGAAAAGATATGGGTGAAATTATTTGGAAAGCGGTTCCATTTTGGTGGGCGTACCACCGCCACTTCATCGCGCACCTCCTCGATGAGGTCCAAGGCAGTTTTTTTGCCGTGTGGATCAAAGGAGCCGTGTAAGCGGATATCAAATAATGAAAACTCAATTTGCCGCACGGTTTGCATGCCGGCTTGGAAGTTTTTCGCTGCCACCATTTTGTCGAACAAGGCGCGCGGCAATTGCTCGCCAGTGTCGACATGAGCGGTCATGTGACGCAACACGTCCCATTCCCAACAGAAGTTTTCCATGAATTGACTGGGCAGTTCGACCGCATCCCATTCCACGCCTTTGATGCCAGACACGCTGTAATCGTCCACTTTGGTCAGCATGTGGTGTATGCCATGGCCAAATTCGTGGAATAGGGTTAAGACTTCGTCGTGGGTAAATAAAGCCGGTTTGTCGCCGACCGGAGCGGAGAAGTTACAGGTTAAAAAAGCCACCGGCGTCGTCACTTGGTCCAATACTTTGCGTCGGGTAATGGCTTCGTCCATCCATGCGCCACCGCGTTTGTTATTGCGCGCGTACAAGTCCAAATAAAACTGACCAATTAAATGCCCATGCGCATCCTTGATGTCGTAAAAGCTGGCGCTGTCATGCCAAACTGAGGCGTGCGACTTGACCACGTTAACGGCAAAAATGGTTTCCACCACTTTAAATAAACCGCTTAAGACTTTGTCTTCCGGGAAGTACTGTTTGACTTCTAAATCAGAGAACGCGTATTTTTCTTCGCGCAATTTTTCTGAGGCATAAGACACGTCCCAAGCTTGCATATCGTTGATGCCTAGTTTTTTTGCGTAGGCTTCCAATTCTTGTTTGTCTCTAAGTGCGTAGGGTTTGGCTTTGTCTGCCAAGTCCTGCAGAAACGCTTCCACTTGTTGCGGCGATTCGGCCATTTTGGTGGCCACCGACAATTCGGCGTAATTGGCAAAGCCGAGTAATTGCGCTGCCTCCAATTTGAGCTTTAATATTTGCGCAATGATAGGGGTGTTGTCCCATTCTGCTTTGCCGAATTCAGAGGCACGGGTGGCGTAAGCGCGGTATAGGGTTTCGCGCAATTCCCGGTTATCGGCGTACTGCAACACCGGTAGATAAGACGGGAAGTGCAAACTAAATTGGTAGCCGTTTTTGCCGGATTCTTTGGCTGCTGCTTGCGCGGTAGCCAATACGTCATCGGGGATGCCGCTTAAGCGGCTGAGGTCTTCAACCACCAGGGTGTAATCGTTGGTGTTGTCCAAGACGTTTTCTTCAAACTTGGAAGCCAGTTTGGATAATTCTTCTTGTATGGCTTTAAAGCGACTTTTTTCTGCTGGCGCCAATTCGGCACCGCCTAAGCGAAAATCACGCAATTCGTTTTCTATAATTTTCTGTTGTGCTGGCGTCAATTTGGCGTAAGCGGGGTCGGCGCGCAGGCTGCGAAATTTTGCGTAGAGGCGTTCGTCTTGGCCGAGGTCGGCATAAAAATCCGTGAGTTTGGATAAGTTGGTGTTGTAAGCTTCACGCAGGGCGGGGCTGTTGACCACGCCATTCATGTGTCCGACTTGTGACCAGGCGCGGGCTAACTTTTCTTCCATGTCTTCCAATTTGGCGGCGAAATTATCCCACGTGACTTTTTCGCTGGCGTTGGCTAGGCTGTCTATGGTTGCTCTGGCTTCGCTGAGCAAATAGTCCATGGCTGGGCTGATGTGCCCCGCTTGCACTGCGTCAAATTTGGGTAAACCGGAGAAGTGCAAGAGGGGGTTATGGCTTAATGATGTGGCCGACACGGTCGTTTATCCTTATAGGGCTATTTCAATTTTAAATGCGGGCTGCTGTTTAATTTTGCTAGCAGCGGTTCAATTTTTTCTATGTCGGTTTGCGTTAAAATTTTTCGTGCTTGGTCTTTAAGTTGCGACGCTTGGCTGCGTAAGATCTGTTGCTTGACCCCTAAAATGTGCGAGGGGTGCATGGACAATTGCCTTAAGCCCATGCCAACTAAGAGCTTGGTCAGCTTAATGTCGCCGGCCATTTCACCGCAAACCGACACCGATTTGCCTAACTTTTCACCGGCCTTGATGGTCATGGTGATTAATTTAAGCACCGATGGGTGTATCGGGTTGTATAGATGCGCCACGGCGTCATCGGTTCGATCGATGGCCAAGGTATATTGAATTAAATCGTTGGTGCCTATGGACAGAAAGTCCAATTCTTTAGCAACGGCTTCGGCATTGATGGCCGCCGCCGGGATTTCTATCATGCCGCCCAATGGCGTATTTTCATTAAAGGCCACGTTCTGCTTGCGTAAGCTGATTTTTGCCCGCTCCAAGAGCAATTTGCATTGGCGTAATTCGGCCAGGTTGGACAGCATGGGAATTAAGATTTTGATCTGACCAAACTGCGAAGCGCGCAACAAAGCGCGCAATTGCGTATGAAAAATCTGCGGTTCGCTTAAGCAATAACGGATGGCGCGCAAGCCTAAGGCCGGGTTGGCACAGGTCACCACGGTGTCGGGGTTCATCTGTTTGTCGGCGCCTAAATCCAAGGTGCGGATAATGACGGGCATGCCTTTCATGGCCACGGCGACGGTTTTGTAGGCCTGGAATTGCTCCTCTTCATCGGGCATTTCGCGCCTGTTCATGAATAAGAATTCCGTTCTGTACAAACCGATGCCGGTGGCACCGGATGCGCTGACCGCCACCACGTCTTCTGGCACTTCAATGTTGGCAAATAATTCAACGGCCACGCCATCCAAGGTGACGGCCTTGGTGGTTTTGATGCGTTGTAATTTTTGTTGCTCAAGTTCCCACTGCTCTTGGCGCAATTTGTATTCGGTGAGGATGCTGACATCGGGGTTTACGATCACCACCCCTTGGCTGCCATCGACTATGATCAACTCGCCGTCACGAATTAAATCGCGGGCTTTTTGCAAGGCGACGATGGACGGGATATTCAGGCTGCGCGCCAATATGGCGGTGTGCGAAGTGATGCCGCCGACGTCGGTAATGAAGGCAGCAAATTCGTGGTGCTTAAATTGGATGGCGTCTGCTGGCGAAATGTCGTGGGCCACCAGGATCAACTTACGCTCTTCGTTTAAGGCGCTGGTTTGCCGTTCCGTGGAAAGTTGACTAGGGTGGCCGAGCAAGACCTTGATGACGCGTTCCACCACTTGGATGACGTCTTGTTTGCGCTCACGCAAGTAATCGTCTTCAATTTGCTCAAATTGCTCAACGATGTCATCCATTTGCAATTTAATCGCCCACTCGGCATTGCATAACTCGTTGCGTATGATGTCTTTGGGGATTTCTGCTAGCGATTTGTCTTCTAGCATCATTAAATGCGTGCCGATAAAAGCGGCCAGCTCAGCAGGAGCGTTTTTGCGCAAACTGCTGTTAATTTTCATCAAATCTTGCTTAACGGTTGCTATCGCGTCGCTAAAACGATTTATTTCTGCGTCGATTAAATGTGCTGGTAAGGGGTAATGCACCACTTCCAACAAGGCGTTGGACACCAAATGCGCATGGCCTATGGCTATGCCGCTGGATACCCCGACACCGTGTAGGCAAAAACTAGTCATGTGCTTGCCCTTTGGCCATTACTCGCCCTCACCGAAGTAATCGGCAATCAGCGCACTCAGCGCAGCGATGGCATCTTGTTCGTCCGCGCCGTTGGCTTCCAGGGTCACCATGGAGCCTTGTGACGCGGCTAACATCATGACGCCCATGATGCTTTTGGCATTGACGCGGCGACCATTGCGGGTAACCCAGACTTCGCTGGCAAACTTGCTGGCGGTTTGCGTCAGCTTGGTGGAGGCACGCGCATGCAATCCGAGCTTGTTGATGATTTTTACTTCTAGGCTAGTCATGCTTTATCCAGTTTGATCTTGTTTTAAAACAAGTGTTAGGCAACGTGGTGCTAGGCTTCATATCGTTCGCAGCATTCGCGGCTAAAGTGCACCACGCCTTCACGACCGCCGGCCACGGCTTTTTCTACCAAGGACATCAAGGATTCGTGCCTATAGGTCATGGTGCGCACTATCATGGGCATGTTGACGCCGGCCACGCCTTCGACCACGCCAGGGACGAGTAATTTGCTGACGATGTTGCAGGGTGTGGCGCCGTACATATCGGACAGCACCAATACGCCATCGCCCTCATTGAGTTTGGCGACTAAGGTTTGTGCCACAGGCAATAAATGATCCGGGTCATCGTGGTTGGTCACGGCCAGGTAAGCCACTTGCCTAGGCTCATTGCCTATCACGTGCTTGGCGCATTCCAGTAAGCTTTCACCAAACCCGCCGTGGGCGATAATTAAAATACCTATCATGCTCTTCCCTAATACTTAATTAAGTTATTGATTACTTATCCTGATCGTAGTCCAGGTATTTATTGCTTAAGTTCACGGTGCCGAGTCAGCACTTTATGCTGCGGCTTAAAGTAAGCGCTTAAGCTTTCAACAAAATACACCGATCGGTGTTGGCCGCCGGTGCAACCTATGGCCACCGTCAAATAACTGCGGTTGTCGGCCACAAAGTTAGGCAGCCATTTTTCTATGTAATGTTGAATGTCGCCCAGCATGGTCAATACATCGGGTTGGCTTTGTAAAAAGGCTTGCACTGGCGCATCGCGGCCGCTTAAGTCGCGCAATGTAGGATCGTAATGCGGGTTGGGCAAGCAGCGTATGTCGAAGACGAAATCGGCATCCAGCGGCACGCCATGTTTAAAGCCGAAAGAAGTAAATAAGACAGTTAAGCCTGTGTGCTCCAAGGCCACGGCATCCTTCACCCAGGAGCGCAATTTGTTGGCGCTGATGTGGCTGGTGTCGATGACTTGGCCCAAACTGCCTAGCGTGCTAAGTAGCTCGCGTTCAAAGGCGATGCTTTCCGCCAAGGTGGTGGTGTCTTGGCTTAATGGGTGCTTGCGCCGGGTTTCGCTAAAGCGCTTAACCAGGGTTTCCACATTGGATTCTAAGAACAACACTTGCGTGCTGACGTTTTGCAATTTCAATTGTTCGATGTGCGCCGGCAAGGTTTCTATGGCAGCACTGCGACTGTCTATGCTAATTGCCACTTTATCAAAATTGGTCAGGTTGACGCTGCCTGGGCGTTGATTTCCACTGCGCAAGTGATCGGCGATTTGCGGCAGCATGGTGGCCGGCAAATTGTCTATGCAATAGTAGCCGCTGTCCTCTAAGGCATGCAAAGCGATACTTTTACCCGAACCCGATAAGCCGGTGATGATGATCAGTTGTTTCATGGCAGGCTGGCTTTAAGTGGGTTGGGACTTTTTCATCTCACGCTGTTGGCGTTGCATTAATTGTTTGGTGGCATTGATGCCACGCAATAATAGCACATGGTTGCGGATGGCCACTTCCACCAAGACCGCGATGTTGCGACCAGCAGCGACGGGGATTTTAATTTTGGCTATTTTCACCCCCAGCACTTCTTCTTGCTGCACCGAGGTGTTGAGTCTGTCTAAGGCGGGCATGCTTTTTTGGTCGGCCATTTCCAATTGGATAATTAAATCCAAAGGTTTGGTTGGCTTAACGGCATTGTCGCCAAACAGGGCGCGTATGTTCAAAACGCCTAAGCCGCGCACTTCCAAAAAATCTTGCAGCAAAGGTGGGCAGCGGCCTTCTACTCGCTCGGGTGAAATGCGGTAAAAATCCACAATGTCATCGGCGATGATGCGGTGGCCACGTGAAATGAGCTCCAGTGCCAATTCGCTTTTCCCGATCGCGGCTTCGCCTTTAATTAGCGCGCCAAAGCCTTGCACCTCCATGAATACGCCATGCAGGCTGATCGATTCAGCCACGGCATGCGCCAGATAATGGTTAAGGATGTCCATCAGCACGGGGCTCTTTAAGGTCGAGGTAAAGAGCGGTGTCTGATGGCTGTTGGCGGCCTCTAGTAAAGAGTCCGGTACGGTTTCGCCGTTGGCCACGATGACCACGGCCAAGTCGGTGGAGAATAAATTGTCTATGGCCGAGGCAGCTTCCTTGGCTTTTAAGCTGCGGAGGTAATCCATCTCGGCGCAACCGAGCACTTGTACCCGATTGGGGTGCACAAAATTTAAGTGACCTATCAAGGCCAAAGATGGCTTGGTGACGGTTTCGCTGGTGAGGGTGTTGGACCCGCCGTTAAGCCCTGCTACCCATTGCATTTTTAGCTTACGGCGGGTTTGTTTGAATAGCTCAGCGACGTTTATTTGAGCCATGGAATCATCAAACTTGACATGTAATTAAAGTTGGATCGTTGGTAAATTAAATCGAATGGGGCCTAATTTAGATCTTCCGTGTCTATATTTTGGTGTTTTACGGCACCATGGGACTTATGGTGATCAGCGTGTTTTTCTTTGTGTTTGACCACTTGGCGATCGAGTTTATCGGTCAGCATATCAATGGCGCTGTACATGTTTTCACCTTCGCAGGCTGCGTGCAAATCGTTGCCAGGCACATGCAAAGTGGCTTCTACTTTTTGGGCAAGCTTTTCTACACTCATGGTCACTTTGACGTCAATCACGTGATCAAAGTGATTGCTGATGCGGGTTAATTTACTGGTGACGTAATCGCGTAATGCAGGAGTGATTTCTAGATGTAGGCCGATTAATTGTAAATTCATGACTTGCTCCTTATAAAAATATTCAGCAAAGCGACCCTGCTAAAAACCGGCAATGGTGGCGATTTCAGCGAGACTAAAGACTTGCCGAACACCTTCAGTTTACACCGTTAGCTGGCTGATGCGCTAGGGTGAGCGCGCCTTTTTTTGCTGGGATTTATAAAAAACAGCCGGGCTTAGAGGCGCTAATTCTTTGCGACATGGCAGCGGATTTATAGGGTTTTTCTTAAGCTGGCCGGGGCTATGTTGAGTGACTCACGGTATTTGGCTATGGTGCGGCGCGCCACCACGATGCCTTGCTTGGCTAGTAAATCGGTTATTTGCTTGTCCGAAAAGGGTTTTTTTACGTTTTCTTGTTCGACCAATTGTTTGATTAAAGCGCGTATGGCCGTGGCTGAGCAAGTGCCACCGCTGTCAGTGGCCACCGAACTGCCAAAGAAATACTTGAGTTCAAACACGCCGCGTGGGGTCAGCATGTATTTGTTGTTGGTCACCCTGGAAATGGTCGATTCGTGCAATTCCACTTCTTCAGCAATTTCACGCAAGACCATAGGCCGCATCGCGACTTCACCGTATTCCAAGAAATTCCGTTGCCTGTCGGTGATCGCTTGTGCCACGCGCAAAATAGTGGCAAAGCGTTGTTGGATGTTTTTTATCATCCATTTTGCTTCTTGCAGTTGGCTTTGCAAATATTGGTTGGAGCTGTCTCGATTGCGCTTCAAGATGCCCGCGTACAATTGATTGACTTTAAGCTTGGGAATGACGTTTTCGTTCAGGCTGGCCTGCCACACCCCTTTAACTTTTTTGATGATTACTTCATGCTGTATGTATTGCTCCGAACCGATCACGCTAAAGGCATTGCCCGGTCTAGGGTTGAGGCTGGAGATCAGTTGTTGCAAGCCTTTGAGGCTGGCTTCGTCGCAGCCTAAGGCCTTGCGTAGTTTAGCGAAATCGCGGGCACCCAAAGCTGGTAAGTGGCTTTCGGCGGTCAGCTTGGCTAGGCTTAAATAGGGCGTGTCCTTGGGCAGGGCAGCCAGTTGCAAGGACAGGCATTCGCTCAAGCTGCGGGCACCGACCCCAATCGGATCTAAGTGTTGAATATGGTGCAATGCCGTTTGCAATTCCAGTTCATCCAATTCCAATTCGGCCGGCATTTGTTCGATGAGACTGGCTATTGATTCTTCCAAATAGCCGTCCTCGTTGATGCTGTCTACTAAAAGCAGGGCCAGTGTTTGATCGCGCTCCGAGAGTGGCATGAGTTTAAGCTGAGACAACAAATGCGCGCGCAGGCTAATTTGCAAAGTTTCTTGCGGCCTGTACTCACTGTCGTCGTCGCCAGGAGCCGCGTTTTCATCCCACAAACTGCCGTTGCTGCTGTCGTCGTAATCGCCGTTAAATTCATTGGCGTAGTCCGGGGCATTTTGATCAAATTCCACCGTGCCGCTGGTGCTTAAGTCGCCTTGCCCATCGGCGAATTCTTCTTGATTTAAATGCGGCTCGAATTCGCTGCTAGCGTTGTTAGCTTCGTTTAGTTCGCCGGCAAGGCTAGTGGCATTGAGAGTGACTTCGTCCTCGCTCAAGTCGTTGCTGTTACCGTATTCGTCTTCGCTGTCGTCGCCTCTCTCTAACAAGGGATTGCTTTGCATGAGCAAGTCTATTTCTTGATTGAGCTCTAAGGTAGAAAGTTGCAGCAAGCGTATGGCTTGTTGCAATTGCGGGGTGAGCGAGAGGTTTTGTGAAAACCGGAGTTGTAAACCTTGCTTCATAGCCGGAAATTTTTACCTAAATAAATGTCGCGTACGCTTTGATTTTCTATGATGTCACTGGGCAGACCGGCAGCAAAAATCCGCCCGTCATTCACTATGTAAGCGTGGTCACAAATGCCTAAGGTTTCGCGTACATTGTGGTCGGTAATCAGCACGCCGATATTGCGCGCCGCTAACTGGCGGATAATCTTTTGGATGTCCATCACGGCGATCGGGTCTATGCCAGCAAAGGGTTCGTCCAACAAAATAAAACTTGGGTCGGTGGCCAGGCATCGGGCAATTTCAACGCGTCGCCGTTCGCCGCCAGATAAGCTTAGCGCCGACTGGTCGCGCAAATGCGTGATATGCAGTTCCGCTAATAGGGAAGCCAATTTTTCTTGCCGCTCATCGGCGTTGAGGTCTTGCAATTCCAGCACCGCTAAAATATTTTCCGCCACCGTCAGTTTGCGAAAGATGGATGCCTCTTGCGGCAGATAAGACAGGCCCATCCTAGCGCGTAGATGAATGGGCAAGCGACTTAACTCTTTGCCGTCTAGCAAAATGCGCCCGCCATTGGCGGCCAACAAGCCAACTATCATGTAAAACGTGGTGGTTTTGCCGGCGCCATTGGGTCCTAATAATCCCACCACCTCACCGCTTTTGATGTGCAGCGAAATGCCTTGCACGACATCGCGTGACTGGTAGGATTTGCGTAAATTTTCAACCAGCAAGTCGCTCATTATTTGGACTCCGGACTGACTTGTAGGGTGCGACTTAAGCGCGCGTCTTTGGTGGGTGCTTTGTTGTTGGTTGGGGCCGGCATGGACTTGGTAGTGTCGTTGGCAGCCGGCGTGGCCGCTTTGTTTTTGGGTTGGATAATGGCGCGCACGCGGCCGCTATTTGGGCCACCTTCCAAGGTTTTTTTACCGCCCATGACTTCCGCGTATTCGGCATTGGCATCGTAGCTGATGTACTCGCCTTGTATCATGTTGTCGCCGCGTTTGACGCTGGCCTTGCCAAACAACTGCACTTTATCCATGCGGCCATCGTATTCTATGCGCTTGGCACTGCCTTCCATGTATTCATTTTTACCTTCAATTTTTTGCTTGAAGCCGGTCGGATTGCCCAGTGCCGTGCTGTGTTGAAAGCCGCCGCTGTCTTCGCGTACGACTAAGGTGTCGGCATGGATGACCAAGCTGCCTTGGCTTAATATGACGTTGCCGCTGTAAGTGCTAATTTGTTTGGCATCGTCAACGATGACGCTATCGGCTTCCAAATCAATGGGCTTGTCGCGGTCTGCTTGCTCGGCGTAAACCGGCATGGTCCAAGCAATAAGTAGCATGGGCAGCAGCCAGGCATAGGCTGCATTGTTCATTCTGAAAGTGATTCGCTGCATAGGTTATCCGAATTTACCCCTTGCTGCCGCTGTTATCAGCGGCCTTAGGCTTGAACGGTTGACTGGCTTTAGGTGAGCGGCTTGTTTTTTCGTAATGGGCGCGCACTTGGTGCAATAAAGTCAGGGTTTGTTTTTCTTTGTCAAACACCATGCCGGTTGCGTGGATGACGGTGTTAGGTGCCTGTCGAATTACCACCGGGCTGTTGGTTTGCACTAAATCTTGCTTGGGCAGGATGGTCAGGTCTGGGCTGGTGATGGTCAATTCTGCTTGGTCAGCACGACCACGGCGGGTGATTTTTACCCCGTCTAACAATTGCACTTTATCGCCGTCATGGGATACTAAGCCGCGTTGGGCTTGCACCTCGGTATAAAATTGATTGGCAGCAAATTGCGTGTAACGGGGGCGGGTTAAGTGTGTGCTGTCGTCATTTGGGTAATGCCTCATTTCAAGCGAGGCGAGTTTGTAGCGCAACTTCCCTTGCTCGTCGGTTTGCGTGGTGACAAAGTTTTTGACTATGACATCCGCGTCGTGGCGCTGCCGTCCATCTAACTTAAAGCTAGGGGATTGCACCACGTGGTTAATCCAGGCCGTCATCAGCGCTAGCAGGCTTAGCAGTATCATGGGGGCGACGATGGCAGAGCGGTTAGTGATGGCCATGATAGGGCAGCGTCAATTGGACAGCTTGGACTGAATTAAAAATGGCGCCATTTGCAGATCAAATTGGCCTTGCGCGCGCATGATCAATTCGCACACCTCGCGCACCGCGCCATGCCCACCTTTTTTACGGGTGACATAATGGGCATGCATCAATACCAAATCCGCTGCATTAGGCACAGCGAAGGCGATGCCGCATTGCAACATGGCGGGCAAGTCGACCACGTCGTCACCCATGAAGGCGCACTGCTCAGGCCTCAAACCGCTGGCCGCTAGTAAGGCTTGAAAAGCCAGCAATTTGTCTTCCGCACCTTGGTAAAAATGCTCCACCCCGGTGCTGAGCGCGCGTTTTTTAACCACCTCTGAGGTGCGACCGGTAATGATGGCCAACTCCACGCCACTGGCTTTAAGCAGTTTCATGCCCAAGCCATCGTGCGCATGAAAGGTTTTGTATTCTTGACCGTCGTCGCCCAAGGTGAGGCCGCCATCGGTCATCACGCCATCGACATCCAATATCAATAGTTTGATGGCTTGAAGTTGCGTCTGGATAGCAAAATGGGCTGGCACAGGAGCAGCCTGGCTAGGCTGCTGGCTTCGATTAACTAGCGGGCCGCCATGCAATTCGGCCCATTGCTCGGCACTAAAGTCACGTTGATCCAATACGCATAGGGCCAATGCGTCGCCCAAGGCCAAAGCCACCGTGGTGCTGGCAGTGGGTGCTAAACCCAGCGGGCAGGCTTCCTTGCTAACTTGCGCACTTAAATGGATGTCGGCTGCGTTGGCTAAGCGGGATGCCTTGTTGGCGGTGATGGTGATGATGTAGGTGCCTAAGCGTTTTAATGGCGCGACCAGCGCCAACACCTCTGGGCTTTCACCGGAATTGGATAAAGCCAGCACGATGTCATCCGCACCTAGCATGCCTAAATCGCCATGGCTTATGTCATGCGGGTGAACAAAAAAAGCCGGTGTGCCGGTGCTGCAAAAGGTTGAGGCGATTTTGCCGCCTAGGTGACCGGATTTGCCCATGCCGGTCACCACCACGCGGCCTTTGCATTGCACAATGCGGCGGACGGCATCGCTAAATGCATGATCCAACTGGCTAACAATCGCTTGCAATTCATCGGCTTCATGGCTTAGCGTGGCCCGCGCCAATTGCAAGCAAGCGGCTGTGCTGGCTTGAGACTGGGCGTTTTGATGGTCAGACGAAGGCATGTGCTTGGCAGGTTTAAATTAAGTTACTGGAATACCAAGTATAAAAGGGAAACCCGCAGTGATAAAGCCTAAAACCAAGCTAATCTAGGCAAATTTAGAAAAAATAACCAAATTTTTTGGTTTTAGGCACAAATTTTGCTATCAAGCGTTGATTTTTAACCATGAAGTCGACCACTAAGCAGCAATTTTTTTCGTATCTTTAGGGCAGATGTGAAACAATAAGGGTATAAAAAAATTTAATTCAAATAAGCCTTAATTCATGTTTGACACCTTACCCTTAATTCTAGTCTTGCTCATTAGTTCGGTACTCGCCGTAGCGCTATTTAGACGCTTACGTTTACCTGCTATGTTGGCCTATTTTTTGGTGGGCATGGCGCTAGGCCCACATACCTTTGGCTTGCTGCCGGACACCGAGGCCAGTCGAGAATTTGCCGAATTTGGCATCGTCTTTTTGATGTTTAGCATAGGCTTGGAATTCAGCTTGCCGCAGTTGTATGCCATGCGTAAAAAAGTTTTGGGCTTAGGTGGCGCGCAAGTGTTTTTGACCCTGGCGGTGGTCATGACGGTAGGCAAACTAGCCGGTCTGGATTGGTCCGCCACTTTTGTCATCGGTGCGGCCTTGGCCATGTCCTCAACTGCCATCGTTTCTAAAATTTTAGCCGAACGGGTGGACCTGAATTCCAGACACGGCCGCTTAAGCATAGGCGTGCTGCTGTTTCAGGACATTGCGGTGGTGCCGGTGTTGGTGCTCATTCCGGCCTTAGGCTTGGCTGGCGCCAACTTAACCGATGTCTTGGGCATGGCTTTGCTCAAAGCGGCGGCCATGCTCTTGTTTTTATTCACCATAGGCAAATGGTTGATTAATCCATGGTTTAACGTCGTGGCCGGTCAGCGTTCGCGCGAGCTGTTTGTCATGAACGTATTGATGGTGACCTTGCTGTTGGCTTTTGCCACCAAGTCCGCGGGTTTGTCTTATGCCTTGGGGGCATTTATTGCCGGCATGTTGATATCCGAAACCAAATTTCGCTACCAAGTGGAATCGGACATTGCGCCATTTCGAGACATCTTGCTTGGTCTGTTTTTTATCAGCGTCGGCATGTTGCTTAATTTGCAGCAAATTGCCGCTAACCTAGGGCTGGTTTTACTCATCCTCTTGGCATTCGTCTTGTTAAAAGCCGCCATCGTCAGTTTGGTCATACGCTTGATGCAGTATGAGGCCGGGGTGGCCATACGCACCGGCTTGATTTTGGCGCAAGCCGGCGAGTTCAGTTTTGTGATTTTAGCCCTTGGCGTGGAGCAACATTTGGTCAGTGGCCCGGCCTTGCAATTGGTGCTCGCGGCCGCCTTGTTGTCCATGGTATTGGCGCCATTTATGATTCAATTTAACGGCCGCATTACGCGTAAATTGGTCAGCAGTTACAGCCGCAATAGCGGTCAAATTGTGCAAGACATAGACGATGGTAGTAAACACTTACATAACCACGTGATTATTTGCGGCTATGGCCGCAGCGGCCAGTATCTGGGTCGTTTTCTGCAAGAAGAAAGCATCCCATTTGTGGCCCTGGACATTGACCCGTCGCGGGTATTGGAAGCCGCCGCCGCAGGTGAAAACGTCATGTTTGGCGATGCCGCCAGACGCGTGGTGTTGGAAGCGGCCGGTGCAGCTCGGGCTAAGGCCTTAATCATCAGTTACGCGGACAACCGCGCGGCCATGAAAATCTTACACATCGTGCAAGAAAAATACCCGCAATTACCGGTCATCGTGCGCACGGTAGACGACAGCAATATGGAAGCCTTGCGCGAAGCAGGGGCTACCGAAGTGGTGCCAGAAATTTTAGAAGGCAGCTTGATGTTAGCCTCGCATGCCTTGATGTTATTGGGCGTGCCTTTGCACCGTGTGGTAAAACGCATACGGCTATTTCGTGAAGCGCGCTACCAATTATTCAAAGGCTATTTCCATGGTATCTCCGATGCCGAAGACGAGTCACTGGAGCGCCAGCAAGTACGCTTGCATTCGGTGATTATTTCGCCGGGTTCTTACGCCATAGGCCGCCGCTTAGTGGACATGCATTTAGAAAGCTTCGAGGTGCACATTAAATCCATACGCCGACCCAATTCCAATGGTATGGTGCCCAGTAACGAAAGCCCATTGGCCGAGGGCGATGTCATTGTCTTGCTGGGTCAACCGACCGGTTTAAGCAACGCACAAAACGCCTTGTTGATAGGCCGCGTTGCCAATAAATAATCGGCTGCCATGAGTCAAAAAATAGTCATAGTGGGTGGCGGGATAGTCGGGTGCATGACGGCCATGGCCTTGGTTGCCCGTGGATGCGAAGTCACCATCGTCGAGCGCAATGAGATTGCCAGTCAAACGTCGGGCGAATCCTCTTGGGCCGGTGGCGGCATTATTTTTCCCTTATTGCCTTGGCAATACGCCGATGCCGTCAATGCCTTAACGCGGCATGGGGCAGATAGCTACCGTGCATTAAGTCAGCGTTTGCTAGCGGAAACCGGCATCGATTCGGATTTTCTTGAATCCGGTTTTTTATTGCTGCCTAAATTTGATGCGAGCACGGCTCTTGCTTGGTGTGCTAAGAATCAAGTGCCGGCGCAGTCGGTGAAAGCCGCGGATTTTGCCGTGCAATCCTTGAGTGGCGATGACGCCCTTTGGTTGCCGACGGTCTGCCAAATACGCCCGCCGTATTTTATGCAGGCATTACGCCAATGGCTAGTGCAAAATAAGGTGACCTTGATGGAGCGCACCGAGTTAAAACCGCTTAAACAATGCACGGCCTTAAATACATGGGAAACCGTCAATGGCGAGACCCTAACAGCCGATCAATTTGTCGTGACTTCGGGGGCGTGGAGCTTTGAATTGCTCAAGGATACCAGCGCCAAACTCAACATCAAACCGATGCGAGGTCAGATCTTATTGTACAAGCCCGAGCGCAATCTCAAGCAGCTGGTTTACCGGGAAGGCTTTTACATGATTCCGCGGCGGGATGGCTATTTACTGGCTGGTAGCACCTTGGAAGACGTCGGCTTCGAGGCCGCCGTCACGCGTGAAGTGCGCGATGAAATTCGCGCTAAAGCAGAAGCCATTATGCCGGCCTTAAAAGGCATGCCCATCATCAAGCACTGGAGCGGTCTGCGGCCTGGCACCCCAGAGAATTTACCCACCATAGGCGCCCATCCCACTATACAAAATTTGTATTTAAACACCGGGCATTTCCGCTACGGTTTAACCATGGCGCCTGCCAGCGCCGCGTTAATCAGCGCCTTAATGTTGGGTGAAACACCGGCGCTGGATGCCAGCCCATATGCATGTTTGCAATGATAAAAATAGACTGAGGATAAACGCATGGCCACTTGTGTAATGATACAAAACCCCACTAACGGATTAATCCGTAGGGGCTATTTTGGCTTCAGTTGGACCTACTTATTTTTTGGTTGGTTTGTGCCGTTAATACGCGGCGAATTAGGGGTGGCGGCCTTGCACTTCTTCTTCACCTTGATCACCTGTGGTTTATGGCAAATCGTCTTTGCTTTTTTTTACAACAAGCAATACATGCGCCGCATGCTGGAAAAAGGCTACGTGCTCAGAGACACGCCTGATGTGATGGCCAGCGCCAGAGTGGCGCTGGATATAGCGGACATTTAAGTTAATAATTGCTTAAGAGTGGAGCGAATTGTCTGGTTTAACCCGTTCTGCTTTTTTGCTTAAAACAATTTATTAATACTAATGTCCACACTTTGAACGGTTGCGGTGCCGGTGCTACTTCCAATTAATTCACCGTCGTTGGTATTGGGTGAGCTAGCTGTTGATCGTTATTTTATAACATACTGAAATTAAAGGTTTTTATTTGTCAGAGTCTCTGGAAAGAGAACTGGTATAATAAAATTGTGTTAGGGTGCACATGAGGTATGCTAGGATGCAAAAAATGGCGTACTAGTTAGTGTTTATAAAGCTTGTATGTTGATAAATATACAGCAAAGGGGTATGTGTTGAAATATAAGATTTTTTTTGTATTGTTCGCACTATTTTTAGTGGGCTGTGCAACTAAGACGACGGTATCTAAGAAAGAGGCAATTGACACCTTTGTTAAACGTGCTAATAAGACTAATGATGCTTTTGAAAGAAAGACAGTAGATAAATCTTTGTCAAGACAATTAATCCAGTTTACCTACGGGCCAGATAGTTTAAAAAATACCGATTTTCTTGAGTACCTTATCCTATCTAGAGCCAACCTATCCTTAGACTTGATAAAGGAGCTAAAGGGCTACGAAAATACTTACGCTTTACTTCAAGATACCAGATCTTCACAAGACTTATTTTATGAGGAAAAGCTTCAGGGTTATAAAAAGGAGTTTGGTATATACAAGGGCTTAGCAGAAACCACTTCTGCCACCTTTTCTAACATTAAACTTTCTAAAGCCCTTGGAGATTTGGTAGGCAGTATTGGTTTGAAAGTAGAGGGCGATCTTGAGGAGCGCAGATTGCAAGGGCAATACTCCGGTAGCTTATTTGAGATTCTTAGGGAGATTGGTCAGCAAAATAAATTATTTATTAGTTTTTCTGAGGATTTTAATACCTTAGTTTTTTCATCTAACGAACTGCTTAAGAATCCAAAAATTGATCCAAATTTTATCAAGGAAGCCTTTCTTGCTGAAAAAGATTGGAAAATATTAAATAAAATTATGGGAAACCTGTCGAAAACTAATGGGCAGTCTAATACACTACAATATAAGAAATATGTTGCACAGCTCAAATCTAGGCAAGCTAACACCTTTATCGATAAGGTGCTTTTCGAGCTCAAAGAAAATAAACTAGTTGAGGCTAAAAATTTAGAAGCTAGTAAATTACGGAGAGCATTGATTACCTATTCTGAGGCTATGCACTTGAAAAACAGTGATCAGCCTAAGACTGCGGCTATTTTAAAGTCAGCCCTAAAGGATGGTGATGAAAATGCCATTGAAAAATTTAATGTGTACCATGATTCGCCGGATAATATGAAAAAGATTCTAGATGGCCACCCCATCTTTAAACTCAATTGTGCGGCACCCACAGCGGCACCCACAGCGGCACCCACAGCGGCACCCACAGCGGCACCCACAGCGGCACCC
>SXLB01000020.1 GCA_005777825.1 Methylotenera sp.
ATCGACGATGATTTTACGACCGGTTAGACCGCAATCACCTTGTGGGCCACCAATCACAAATCGACCAGTAGGGTTGACCAAGAACTTGATGTCGCCCTTAATCAATTCTTTAGGCAAGGTCGGCTTGATGATTTCTTCTATCACCGCTTCGCGTATGTCTTTTAATTCCATTTCTGGAGCGTGCTGGGTTGACACCACCACGGTATCAATCGCGCTGGCTTTGCCGTCTTGGTATCTGATGGTGACTTGCGATTTCGCGTCTGGACGTAACCAAGGCAAACGGCCGTCTTTACGCAACTGCGCTTGGCGTTCCATGATGCGGTGCGACAACCAAATCGGCAATGGCATCAATTGCGGTGTTTCATCGCAGGCGTAACCAAACATCAAACCTTGATCGCCGGCGCCTTGGTCTAATGGGTCATCCTGCGCTCCGTCCACGCCTTGGGCAATGTCGGGAGATTGTTTGTCGTAAGCCACCAATACTGCACAACCTTTGTAGTCTATGCCGTAGTCGGTGTTGTCGTAGCCTATGCGTTTGATGGTCTCACGCGCTACTTTGATGTAATCCACGTTAGCGGTGGTGGTGATCTCACCTGCCAACACAATTAAACCGGTATTAGCTAACGTTTCTGCTGCAACACGGGCAGTAGGGTCTTGTACTAATATCGCGTCTAAAATACTGTCGGATACTTGGTCTGCGAGTTTGTCTGGGTGACCTTCAGAAACGGATTCTGAAGTAAATAGGTATTCGCTCATTTGTGCGCCTTGAAATGTAAACAAATAAAATGAAATGATTTTTATACTAAAGGCTGAAGCATAATCATCAGGTCAATTAACGTCCCGACATTCTACCTAAGTATAGAATTTTAAGACTAAAAAATATTGCAATAAAAAATAGCCGACGCCCACTATCAATTTATAATAAAACATATGAATTCTAAATCCACACATTTAAAATTTTGTAAAATGCAGGGTGCCGGCAACGATTTCATGGTCATCGATGCCATTCATCAAACTGTGCATCTGACCCCAGAAAAAATCCAAAGTTTAGCGCACCGTCAATTTGGCGTCGGTTTTGATCAATTGCTATTGGTAGAATCGTCCAGCGTAGCGGATTTTAAATACCGTATTTTCAATGCCGATGGCAGCGAAGTGGCGCAATGCGGCAACGGTGCACGTTGCTTTGTGCGCTTCGTCGCCGAGCAGGGTTTAAGCAAGAAAAAAACCATCTCGGTAGAAACCGCCAGCGGCATCATACACCCTAGCTTAGAAGATAACGGCCTGGTGACCGTCAACATGGGCGCACCTAAATTAGCGCCGTCCGACATCCCTTTTATTGCCGATGCGCAAGCCGTCCAGTACGCCCTGCAAGTGGGTGAGCAAACGCTGCAGATTGCTGCCGTGTCCATGGGCAACCCGCATGCGGTGCTGCAAGTTAATAATGTCGACACAACTGAGGTCGAAGCGTTAGGTCAAGAAATTGAACGGCACCCGCGCTTCCCCGAACGCGTCAACGTTGGCTTTATGCAAATTGTTAACCCAAGCCAGATTAAATTGCGGGTGTTTGAACGCGGCAGCGGTGAAACCTTAGCCTGCGGCACCGGCGCCTGCGCAGCCGTGGTCAGCGGCATTCTATCCGCCCAATTAGCATCGCCGGTCAAAGTGAGCGCCCGCGGTGGCGATCTCTCTATTGCTTGGCAAGGCGGCGACTCAGCGGTCATGATGACCGGCCCCGCCGTGACGGTATTTACTGGCAGCATCACAATAAGCTAAAGTAACGACAAACCATTTGCGCTCCTCAAGGACCCCCATGCAACAAGATCAAGAAGACCCGTTTTACGCCGAACAAGTCAGCCGCTATTTACGCAGCCACCCGCAATTTTTTGAACAGCACGCGCACTTACTCACGGAAATTTTTCTACCCAGCCCACACGGCAATGGCACGATTTCTCTAACCGAACGCCAGCAATTGGCGCAACGTGACAAAATACGGGTGCTGGAAAGCAAGATGGCGCAAATGATCGCCTACGCCGAACAAAACGACAAAACCAGTGGCCATGTCCATCAATTGAGCGTTCAGCTCCTTGCCAGCACTAGCTTAGATGGCCTGAATAATTTACTGGCGCAAAGCATGCATGACATCTTTGCCGTGTCGCACAGTCAGTTGTTGATTTGGCAATCCCCCAGCGACCCAGCGCTAGCCCAAGATAAATTATTTAGCGCCGTGTCCAGTCCCTTTCAGGAATGGGTCAGCGCGTTGAGCCTGCCCCATTGCGGGGAAAAGCCTGCCTCGGCTGACGGCCTAGTGCCAGAGTCCTTGCAGTCTTTCGCCTTTATTCCGCTTAGCGATGAAAAACAGGTTTATGGCGTACTTATATTAGCTACAGAAAACCCAGACCGCTTCAAAGCCGACATGGGTTCCTTGTATTTACAACGCATAGGCGATTTAGTCAGCGCGGCCGTGGCCGCTCATCTCTAGCGAGCTGCCCACCTGCCAGTGAGCCACCTCAAAAACTACCTGCAACACCTGACGTTTGAGCGTGGCCTCAGTGCGCTCACGCTAAAAAATTATGCCAGGGACATTGAATTGTTGATGTCATTAATGGGTGACACCAAGTTAGAGCAAATACAAAGCCCGCACATACGTCGCTACATAGCCAGCCTACACTGCCGCGGCTTGAGCGGCAAAAGCATCGCCCGCGCCCTGTCGGCATGGCGTGGCTATTTCAATTACTTAGTCCACCAGCAAGGCTACCAACAAAACCCTGTGATAGGCTTACGCGCACCCAAATCGGCCAAGACCTTACCGCAAGCCTTGTCTACCGACCAAGCGGTAAAATTTGTCGCCATACAGGGCGACGACTTGCTCGCTCAACGCGATCATGCCATTTTAGAATTGTTCTACTCCTCTGGTTTACGCTTGGCCGAACTGGTCAATTTAGACTGCGCCATGATTGACTACAGCGCCGGCACCGTCACGGTAACCGGTAAAGGCAATAAGACGCGCATCGTGCCCATGGGCAGCCACGCCAGTGCAGCCATCAAAGTTTGGTTAAATCAGCGCGCCAGCCTGCGTATCGCCGACAGCAACCCGGATGCTTTATTCGTCACGCAACAAGGCAAACGCATTAGCCCACGAGCGGTGCAATACCGAGTCAAGCAGTGGTCGGTCAAGCAAGGCATGAGCAGCAGCGTGCACCCGCATTTACTGCGCCACAGTTTTGCCAGCCACGTGTTGCAATCCAGCCAAGATTTACGCGCCGTGCAAGAAATGCTAGGCCATGCCAACATCAGCACCACCCAAGTGTATACCCACTTGGATTTTCAACATTTGGCCAGCGTCTACGACCAAGCCCACCCGCGTGCCAAGAAAAAATAGCAATACCCTACTAAATTACCCTGTTATTATGGCAAAATAACGCAACGCATTTTTTTACCCAAATTGACCCTTAAAGGATGAATCATGGAACACACCCTACCCGCACTGCCTTATGCTAAGACTGCTTTAGCACCGCACATTTCTGAAGAAACCTTGGATTTCCATTACGGCAAACACCACCAAACTTATGTGACCAATTTAAACAATTTGATTAAAGGCACCGAGTTTGAAAACGCTAGCCTAGAAGACATCATCAAAAAATCCAGCGCCGGCATCTACAACAATTCCGCGCAAATCTGGAACCACACCTTCTTCTGGAGCAGCATGAAACCAAACGGCGGCGGCTCACCAAGCGGGGCTTTAGCCGATGCCATCAATGCGAAATGGGGTTCGTTTGATGAGTTCAAAAAAGCCTTTCAAGCTTCGGCCGTGGGTAACTTTGGTTCTGGCTGGACTTGGTTGGTGAAAAAAGCCGACGGCTCGGTTGACATCGTCAACATGGGTGCTGCTGGCACGCCATTGACCACAGGCGACAAAGCCTTGCTTACCATAGACGTTTGGGAGCACGCTTATTACATCGACTACCGCAATGCCCGCGCTAAGTTTGTTGAAGTGTTCTTAGCTTCCTTAGCTAACTGGGATTTTGCCTCAGCCAACTTTGCTTAAATCATAAAAGCCGCACCCGTGGCTATCACGGTGGCGGCTTTAAATTTAATGCAATAATCAAGCCATGTTAAAACGTTACGCCGCTCATTTCGCGCTCATCGTCTTATTTGCTTTTACGCAAATTGGCTTGGCTGCGCATGAAATCAGCCACGTTAACGAGCTTAGCCAGCACACCCAACAACAGCATAAAAAAGCCGCCACCGAGCCATGCGCGCAGTGCTTAAGCTACGCGCAAGTGGCTGGCGCCATAGTGCCAAACGGCCACTTCCTGGCGCACTTTGATGCCAGCTTCAGCTTACACAGCAAGCAGTATTTCAACAGCCTAAGCAACTCACTCAGCGCTTACACAGCGCGCGCCCCACCTCAAAAAATCAGCGTTTAATTTTTTAAACCATGGCCAGCCTATGCTGCTGCCCATGCTGCTGTTTTATTTTTGAGGTCCATCATGCACACTCGCAACACTGCGCCTAAACAGGCAAAAGCCTTGCCATTTTTAAGCCCGAATAAGCTGGCCATAGCCATCAGTCTGGCCATGGCATCGGCTTGGGCAGAACCCATCACACAAATTGAATTGTCCAACGTCGCCGTTACCGGCAACCCACTGGGTGTGGGCTCGGATGCCATGGTCTTACCCGTGTCCATATTAAGCGGACGGGAATTATCCCTTAAGCGTGCAGCCACCTTAGGCGAAACCTTAAACACCATGCCTGGCGTGGCTGCTAGCAGCTTTGGTCCTAATGCTTCGCGGCCAGTCATCCGCGGCTTGGATGCAGAGCGTGTGCGCATCATGCAAAACGGTGTGGGCATATTGGATGCGTCCTCATTGAGTTTTGATCACGCCGTGGCCATAGACCCGCTGGTGATAGAGCAAATTGATGTGGTGCGCGGGCCGGCGGCCCTGCTGTATGGCGGCAGCGCGGTAGGCGGGGTGGTCAATGCCATCGATCACCGCATTCCTACCGAGCCAGTGAACGGCATCATTGGTCGCAGCGAAGCTCGCTTAGGTGGCCCGGATAATCAGCGCAACGCCGCGGCCGTGGTCGACGTTGGCAACGGTCAATTTGCCATGCATGCCGATGCCTATAAACGCCAAACCGACGACCTAAGCCTACCCGGCTTTGCTGTATCTAAGCGTAAAAACCAAGTCGATGGCACGCCACTGACCAATCATGGCAAGCTAATTAACAGCAACGCCCGTTCAGAAGGCGGCGCATTAGGCGCCTCGCTAACTTTTGATAAGGGCTATGTCGGTAGCTCGTATTCGGGCTTTAATAGCAATTACGGCACCGTTGCCGAACAGGCCGTGCGCATAGACATGAAAAGTCAGCGTTGGGACATCGCCTCAGAATTTCGTGAATTAAATAGCGTCATCAGTCGCATCAAAATACGCTACGCCCACACCGATTACCAACACCAAGAAGTAGAGAATGGCGCCATAGGCACGACCTTTAAAAACAAAGGCAGCGAAGGCAGCGTAGAGTTAGGCCATGCTAAATTAGGCGATCTCGATGGCGTATGGGGTTGGCAGTTTCAAAACAGTCGATTTGCCGCCCTAGGCGAAGAGGCTTTTGTGCCCGCAGTGCAGACAAAAAGCCATGCCGTTTACTTGTATGAAGAAATGCCGCTCAAGGCATTGAATGTGGATCAATTAAAACTGAGTTTGGGTGGGCGGCTTGAACACACGGCATTGGATGCCAGCGCTTGGACTAAAAATCCCACGATTCAAGCCGCCAACTTTACCACTTACAGTTATGCCCTAGGTGGCCTTTACGCAATAGACGGCCATTGGTCCATGGCCAGCAACCTATCGCACAACGAGCGAGCGCCAAGCTACTTTGAGCTGTATGCCGATGGCGCGCACTTGGCGACCGGTCAATACGAGGTGGGCAACCCTAACTTTAAAAAAGAATGCTCCAACGGTGTGGATGCGCAAATTCGTTGGAAGGATGCTAAAAATTCATTCAGTGTTGGTGCCTATTACACGCGCTTTAATCGCTTCTTGGGCCTGCTCGATACGGGTGCTATAAATGGCCCATCTACCCTACCCATCGCTCAATTCAGCGCTTTCGCCGCCAGCTTTAAGGGCCTAGAGGCTGAAGCTAAATTCAATTTAGCGGACGATTGGGATTTAAACCTACGCGGTGACTACGTGCGCGCCAGTAACTTGGATAACAATGCTGCCTTGCCGCGGATCACACCGTTGCGCTTAGGGGCGGGCTTGAATTACCAAAAGAACGCATTCGGGGCCAGATTGAATGTCACGCAAGCCTTTAAACAAAACCGCACGGCAGAAAACGAATTGCCCACGGCTGGCTACACCGATGTCAGCGCCATGGCCACTTACAAACTGCCGAGCAAGTTAAACGTGGAATGGTTTGCTAAAGCCAACAACGTGCTGAACCAAGAGATACGCGAGCACACGTCCTTCTTAAAAGACCTGTCCCCAGCAGGCGAACGCTCTGTATTGATAGGGCTGCGGGCGGATTTTTAAATGAAACGGGCTTAGCCGAACAGCACCAATCCCCACACTCCAACGACGATAACCAGCGCCACGATGACCGAGGCGCTGGCAATGTCCTTAGATCGCTTTGCCAGTGGGTGCACATCAATCGACGTATGGTCAACGGCGGCCTCAATCGCCGAATTAAACAATTCCACGATCAACACCAACAACACCACCGCGACCAATAAGGCTTTTTCCACACCGGTTTTACCTAAATAAAGCCCCATAGGCACCAACACCGCTGCCAAAAATAATTCTTGGCGAAATGCATCTTCATTTTGAAAAGCGGCTTTAAAGCCGTCCACCGAGTAACCAAAGGCATTGATTAGCCTAGGCACACCGGTTTTACCCTTGAACGGACTTTCTTCTATCTTATTCATATTTTTTAGACTTTATAGTTTAATAAACACGCAATATTAACATGCCCACTCGCCGCACTTAAAACCATGCGTTATCATAGCGTTTTACACGACTCTTTAAGGCAAGAAAAATGGCACGCACAGTAAACTGCATTAAATTAGGCAAAGAAGCCGAGGGCATGGATTTTCCTCCCTACCCAGGCGAACTAGGCAAACGCATTTATGCCCAAGTTTCAAAAGAAGCCTGGGGCGCATGGCTCAAGCAACAAACCATGTTGGTCAACGAAAATCGCTTGAGTTTGGCCGATCCATCCGCACGCAAATACCTAAGCGAACAAACGGAAAAATACTTCTTCGGCGAAGGCGCCGACACGGCCACCGG
>SXLB01000021.1 GCA_005777825.1 Methylotenera sp.
ACCTTGCCGCACATCAATGCCTTGTCGGTGGAGCAAAGCAGTGCTTACATTCAATTGGATGCGGCCACGCGGCGCAACCTAGAGATAGACCTCACCTTGCGAGGAGAGGCCAGCCCCACGCTTTATTCCCTGTTGAACACCACGCACACGGCCATGGGTGCGCGCTTGTTGCGCCACTGGCTGCATCACCCGTTGCAAGATAGGGCGCAGGTGAGTGCGCGCCACGATGCGGTGGCAGCCTTGATTACTAGTGACCGTTATCAAAATTTAAACCTTGCACTCAAAGCAGTTGGGGACATAGAGCGTATCACCGCGCGGGTGGCCTTAAAAACCGCTAGGCCGAGGGATTTGTCGGGTTTAACGCTGAGCTTGCAGGCATTGCCGGCATTGCAAGCTGGGCTGCAAGGTTTGGCCAGCCCTTTGTTGCAAAGCCTGCAGACAAACATGCAGCCGCCAAGCGATGCCATTAATTTATTGCAGCAAGCAATTAAGCCTGAGCCTAGCGTGGTGCTGCGTGATGGTGGGGTGATTGCCGATGGTTTTGATGCCGAGTTGGATGAGCTGCGCAATTTGCAAAGCAACCACGGTGAATTTTTATTGCAATTTGAGGCGGCGGAAAAAGCCCGCACCGGCATCGCCAACCTCAAGGTGGAATACAACAGCGTGCACGGCTTTTACATCGAGATGAGCCGCAGCCAAGCGGAAACGGCGCCGGCTGAATACCGTCGCCGGCAAACTTTAAAAAATGTCGAGCGCTTCATTACCCCAGAATTAAAAGCCTTTGAAGATAAAGTGCTAAGCGCCAATGACCGGGCTTTGGCACGCGAAAAAATGCTCTATGAGCAAGTGTTGGAAGCCTTGTTGCCCAGTATCGCTAGCTTGCAGGCTAATGCTCTGGCGGTGGCTAGCCTGGACGTGTTGTGTTGCTTTGCCGAGCGCGCGCAGAGCTTGCATTACGTGGCGCCGGAATTTACCCTAGAGCCGGGCTTAAGCATACAAGCTGGGCGCCATCCGGTGGTGGAGCAACTCACCCTAGCCAGTGCCGGTCAACCGTTTATTGCCAACGATGTGCTACTTAATCCTTATAGGCAATTGTTGCTGATCACCGGGCCTAATATGGGCGGCAAATCAACTTTTATGCGGCAGACCGCCTTGATAGTTTTGTTGGCGCACTGCGGCAGTTACGTGCCGGCCAATTCGGCAAAAATAGGCGAAATTGATCGCATCATGACGCGCATAGGCGCATCCGATGATTTGGCCGGTGGCCGCTCTACCTTCATGGTGGAGATGACCGAGACAGCCAATATCTTGCACAATGCCACGGCCAAAAGTTTGGTCTTGTTGGATGAGATAGGCCGCGGCACATCGACTTTTGATGGCTTGAGTTTAGCTTGGGCGGTGGCCAAGCAATTGCTGGAAAAAAACCGCAGCTATACCTTGTTTGCCACCCATTATTTTGAATTAACCCGCATCGTCGATGAATTCAAGCAAGCGGCTAACGTGCATTTGGACGCCATGGAGCACGGCAGTGAGGCCAATAAATCCATCGTGTTTATGCACAAAGTGGAAGAGGGCGCGGCCAACCAAAGCTACGGCTTGCAAGTAGCGCAATTGGCTGGCATTCCTAAATCGGTGGTGGCCGCGGCGAAGCGCAAGCTGGCGCAACTGGAGCAAAGCAATGGGGCCAGTGCCAGCTCCCAATCAGAACTGTTTAGTAGCGCTGAACCTGCCGCAGAATTGCCTGTTCATCCTGCGCTTAGCGCGTTGGAAGCCTTGCATGCTGATGATTTAACGCCTAAGCAAGCGCTGGATGCTTTGTATCAGCTTAAAGAGTTGCTGGATTAGTAGTTCTATGATTAAGTCGTAAAGCTAAGTTTAGCAGTCCCTAGAATTTTAACGGCCATAAAAAAGGCGCTCATGATAGAGCGCCTTTTTTATTTAATTCGCTAACTAGTGGTGATGACCGCCTGCACCGTGCACGTGTTGGTGGCTCACTTCTTCTTTATTGGCCGCTCGCACGTCTTTAATGGTGGCGGTGAATACCACTCGTTCGCCAGCCCATGGGTGGTTGCCGTCCACAATGACTTTGCCGTCGGCAATCTCGGTCACGGTGTATAAAATCACTTCGCCGGATTCGTCTTCGCCTTCAAACTGCATGCCCACTTTGAGTTCGTTAGATGGGAAAGCGCTGGCTGGCTCAATTTGCACCAATTCTTCATCGTATTCGCCAAACGCATCAACCGGTTGCAAGTCAACGATGACCACGTCACCGATGTTTTTGCCGTGCATGGCTTCTTCCACTTTTGGGAAAATATTGTCGTAACCGCCGTGCAAGTAAGCGACCGGTTCCGTGCTGGATTCAAGCACGTTGCCATCGGCGTCTTTTAGTTCGTAAGTCATTGATACCACTGTGTTCATTGCAATTTGCATGGGGATGTCCTAAATCGGTAATGGGTAAAATTTCAATGGATAGAAGTTTAATCTATTTTTGGGTTTTGCTAAAAGGCTAAATGCACCTTATCGGCCACGTCCGCCGCTACGATGCGGGCTGCTAGGTTTGCCGCGGTTGGCTAGTCCAGGTTTTGGCTGGCCACCATTTGGGTTATGGCGCCTGCCATTATTTTGCGGCACGGTAGGTGAAAACAAGGCCGGTTGTGGCATGGCCTGATGGCGTGCGGCTTCCGACATGATTTTATTGCTGGCCGGGCGAGCCTCGCCGCGTGGGGCGGCTTGGTTGGCTTCACGTGGCCGCTGGTTTTGGTTGCTGCTGCCGGCATTGCGTTGGTGGCCACGTGGTGGTCGGCCGTGGGGTTGGCGCGGCGCACGCGGTGCTTCCGGTTCCGGGTTGGGGTTAGGCGTAAAGCCTTCCACTGGCAGTTTGGGTATCTCGCGCTTGATCAGTTTTTCAATGTCTTTTAAGAACTTCAACTCTTCACGGTCTACCAGCGACACGGCGGCGCCACTGCTGCCAGCACGGCCGGTACGGCCTATGCGGTGCACGTAATCCTCTGGCACGTTGGGCAATTCAAAGTTAACCACTTGCGGCAATTGGTCTATGTCCAAACCGCGGGCCGCGATGTCGGTAGCGACCAAGACGCGCATGCTGCCGTCTTTAAATTGCGCCAATGCCTTGGTGCGCGCCCCTTGGCTTTTGTTGCCGTGGATAGCGGCGGCTTGTATACCGTCTTTTACCAGCTTTTCTGCCAATCGATTGGCGCCGTGTTTAGTGCGGGTAAACACCAACACTTGTTGCCAGTCATTTTGTTTAATTAAATAACTCATCAGCTCGCGCTTATGGCTTTGCGCGACCATGTGCACGCTTTGTTCGACCATTTCGGAAGCGGTGTTGCGACGGGCCACTTCAACAAACCCTGGGTTATGCAACAGGCCATCGGCCAAGCCCTTGATCTCGTCTGAGAAGGTGGCGGAGAACAATAGGTTTTGTCTGGCTTTAGGCAGCATCGCAAGTATTTTTTTAATGTCGCGTATGAAACCCATGTCTAACATGCGGTCGGCTTCGTCTAACACTAAAATTTCCACGCCGGATAAATCCACATTTTTTTGGTTGGCATGGTCTAGCAAGCGCCCTGGTGTTGCGACCAAAATATCCAGTGGTTTTTTTAATCGGGCAATTTGTGGGTTAGCGTTCACGCCACCAAAAATCACCGTGGAGCTTAAGGGTAAGTATTTGCCGTAAGTCTTAACGGATTCTTCAATTTGCGCCGCCAGTTCACGGGTGGGCGTTAGCATTAAGCAACGTGGTCGGCCTTTGCTGCTAGGATCCGCCGGCTTTTGGCTCAAGATGTGCAATATGGGTAGGGTGAAACCGGCCGTTTTGCCGGTGCCGGTTTGGGCACCAGCCAATAAGTCGCCACCGCTTAATACTTGCGGAATGGCTTTGGCCTGAATCGGGGTTGGGGTGGTGTAGCCGGCGTCGTTAATGGCGCGCAATATGGCTGCGGATAATCCTAACTGATCAAAGTTAAGGAGTGTTGTTTCTGTATTCAAAGTGATGCTCCAGCTTGGGTTAGCGAAGCGCTGATTAAGGATGGGTGCGCATTTATGTAGCGTTGCACGCAAGACGTATTCAGAGCTTCTATCGCCGACCCATTACAAACGAGCAACACCAATCGAGGTAGGCAAAGGTAATAATCATTCGGATGATTTGAAAATCAAGAAGATTAAGGGTAAGGACCGCTACGCTGATTGGTTGGCATAGGGAGGCTGCATTATACGGTAGATTGCAATTAAAGCTAGCTTTTAAAAGCATTGGTAAAACCTTATTCACCACAGAGGCACAGAGGTGCAGAGAAAATCAAATACACAAATCTAAACATGAAGAAGTTTGATTGGGGGTTCTCCGTGTCTTTGTGTCTCTGTGGTAGGTTTTGATTTGAATAAAGCTTAAATTGCTTTGCGCTCCAGCAGGCTGTCGTAATTAAGCGGTTCTAGCACCGTGGGGATGGGTTCGGCTTCGGTCTGCGGGTGGTCTTTACTGAAATGCAGGCCGCGGCTTTCTTTGCGGGAAATGGCACTTTCCACAATGAGTTGCGCCACTTGCAGTAGGTTACGCAGTTCGATCAAGTCGTTGCTGATCTTAAAGTTGTTGTAAAACTCGTCCACTTCATCGCGTAGCATGTGGATGCGGTGCAAGGCGCGACTTAAGCGCTTGTCGGTGCGCACGATGCCCACGTAATTCCACATGAAGCGGCGCAATTCTTCCCAGGTGTGGGTGATGAGCACTTCTTCGTCGGCGTCGGTTACGCGGCTTTCGTCCCAGTCCGGTAGGCTTGGCGAGGCTTTGTTGGCTTGGCTTAAAATGTCGGCGGCGGCCGTTTGCCCAAACACCAAGCATTCCAATAGGGAGTTGCTGGCCAAGCGGTTGGCGCCGTGCAAGCCGGTGCAGGCAGTTTCGCCTATGGCATACAAGTGCTTGATGTCGGTGCGGCCTCTGTCATCGGTCATGACACCGCCGCAACTGTAATGCGCCGCTGGCACCACCGGGATAGGCGTTTTGCTGATGTCTATGCCATAGCTTAAGCAGCGTTGGTAAATGTTAGGAAAATGCGCTTCGATAAAGCTTAAGGGTTTGTCGCTGATGTCCAAATAGACGCAATCTAGACCGCGTTTTTTCATCTCAAAGTCGATGGCTCGCGCCACCACATCACGCGGTGCCAGTTCCAGCCGCTCGTCGTGTTCCAGCATGAAGCGGCTGCCGTCTGGCAGCTTAAGCAAGCCACCTTCGCCGCGCACCACTTCGCTGATTAAAAACGATTTGGCATGCGGGTGAAATAAACAGGTGGGGTGAAATTGGATGAATTCCATGTTGGCCACGCGGCAGCCTGCTCGCCAGGCCATGGCCATGCCGTCGCCGGTACTGATGTCTGGGTTGGTGGTGTATAAATACACTTTGCCGGCACCGCCGGTAGCCAACACGGTGTTTTGCGCGGCGATGGTGATCACCTTGCCTGTGGTTTTATCCAGCACGTAAGCACCTAAGCAGGCGTTGGCGTCGCTGTGATAATCCGATGCAGGCGGTTGTTGCGCAGCATTGCTGGACATTTTTCTGGCGGTGATTAAATCCACCGCGATGTGGTTTTCCAGCAGGCTGATATTGGGGTGTTGCTTCACTTTGTCGGACAAGGTGGTTTGCACCGCGTGGCCAGTGGTGTCGGCCGCGTGGATGATGCGTCTGTGGCTGTGGCCGCCTTCACGGGTTAGGTGAAAGCCTTGGTCATTGGCCGTGCGGGTAAAGCCCACGCCTTGGTCTATCAACCATTGCACCGCGCCCTTGGCTTGTTCGGCGACCATCTTGGTCACCGTTTCGTCGCACAAACCGCCGCCGGCGTTGAGCGTGTCTTGCACATGGCTTTCTATTGTATCGTCATCGGTTAGCACCGCGGCAATGCCGCCTTGCGCCCAATCGCTGGCTGTGTCGTTAATGCTGCGCTTGCTGACTAAACACACTTTTTTATGCTCAGCCAAGCGCAGGGCCGTGCTTAAGCCGGCCAAGCCACTACCAATTATGAGTACATCAAATTGCTGCATACGGGTTTTGTTGTGTCGTGAGAAAGTTAAACATTCGATGGTGTTTGCTGGAACTATTGAGAGTGTAGCTTTGTCTTGATAAAAGGCAATAGAAATGACGGATTAACCAAATAAATTAACCAGCGTAGTTTGCTAGGGAATATAGGGAGAGAACAAAAATGCATTTTGCGGAAGTGGTCAATTATACCCAACTAAATTTAGTACAAGTCGCTGCTCAAGGTTATACTGCCGAAACCGAAAAAAAATTGAGTGACACCCACAGTCCAGCCGAAAGCTCACAGCAGACTAAACCTAACGGACATTTAAGCTTGGTAGCCAACACATCCCTAGAAAATCGAGAGATAGACCACGAATTGGTGTTGCGTGCGCAACGCGGTGATAAGCGTGCGTTCTCCATGTTGGTGGACAAATACCAACGCAAGCTGGCCCGTTTGCTATCGCGCATGGTACGCGATCAATCCGAGATTGAAGACATCGTGCAAGACACCTTCATTAAGGCCTACCGCGCGCTGCCTAATTTCCGTGGCGACAGTGCGTTTTACACTTGGCTATACCGCATCGGCATTAACACGGCGAAAAATTATTTGGTGTCATTAAAACGCCGCCCTAGTGTTAGCACTGGCATTGAGTTAGAAGACGCAGAAAACTTTGAAGACGGCGACGAGTTGCGCACCATGGAAACGCCCGAGTCGTCCATGATGACCAAACAAATTGCCCAAACCGTGAACGACACGGTGGCTGGCTTGCCTGAAGAATTGCGCACGGCCATTACCTTGCGTGAAATTGAAGGCTTGAGCTACGAAGAAATTGCCACGGTAATGAATTGCCCGATAGGCACGGTGCGTTCGCGTATTTTTAGAGCGCGCGACACCATTTCCTTGAAATTAAAACCCTTATTAGAAAACACGCCAGAGAACAAGCGCTGGTAAGAAATTTTTAGAACAAGACGTATTTGGAGTAAATCATGACAGAACAACTATCCGCATTAGCTGATAACGAAATCGAGCTAGCCGATGCCGAGCATCTGCTGGCCAGCATGCAAGCTAACAGCCCGGCCGCCGAGGCATGGAGCCGCTACCATTTAATTGGTGACGTGATGCGGGGCACACCAACCTTAAGTGCCGATTTTAAAGCCAATTTAATGGCTAAGATCGACATGGAACCGACCGTATTAGCCCCCAATGCAGCTTGGTTAAAATCCGCCGCAAAAGCCGATGGCAATACCAGCAAATCCGGTGGTCAGCAGATTGCTTGGTCCATGGCGGCCTCGTTTGCGGCTATTTTGGTGGTGGGTTTCATGGTCTTGCAAGCGCAGGTGGCCGATCCTAGCTTGAATGCCAACGTGGCCACGGCTGAAGCTGGCGTTCAGACAAGCGCAGAATTCATCCCTGCGGAATACTTAACGGCACACCAATCTTCCGCGCCATCATCAACTTCTTACTACATTCAGCCGGCCAGTTATCCTAACTAATGATTGGTTTATTGAAAGCTAGCGATGTTGTTTAAACGTTTATTATCCTTTGTCGCGCTGTTGATGCTCAGTATCAGCGGCCATGCCGGCAGCACCGATCAATGGCAAACGCTACAAAAAATGGCCGTGGCCGCCCATGTGTTGAACTACCAAGGTATTTTTGTTTGCCAAACTGGCGCGCAATCCAAGTCGGTAGAAATCAAACACATCTACAACGGCCATGATGAATTTGCTCGCAACGTGGTGTTAGATGGATCACCGCGTGAGGTGTTAAATCAAAGCGGTGACGTGGTTATTTATAACCCTAAGAACGAAAAAATCGTCATCGAAAAACGCCGTGGGCAAAACATGTTCCCAGCGATTCTGCCCACCGATTTGGACAGCATTAAAGACAATTACACCCTGAAAGTAGGTGAAATTGAGCGCGTGGCCGATAGGCAAGCGCAAATCTTGTTATTGGAATCCAAGGACAACCTACGCTACAGCTACAAGTTTTGGGTAGACAGCGAATACAGCTTGTTACTCAAATCGGTCATGTTAAATAACCGCAATGAAGCCCTTGATAGCATGGCTTTTACTCAACTCACGCTAATTAAAAGCATGGAGCTGGATTGGTTTAAACCAAAAATAGACGGCAAAAAAGCCTACGTCATGGAAGACGTCAACACTATTGCCGACAAACAAGATAGCTCACATTGGCGCCTAAAATCCTTGCCAGAAGGTTTTGTCAAAGTGGATCAAATGATGCGTGCGGTTAAAGGTAAAACCTGGCCGGTCACTCATATCATCTTCTCTGACGGCCTGGCTTCGGTATCGCTCTTTATCGAGCCATTGGAAAATGGCATTAAGCCAAGAACAGGTCGCAGCCTGGTGGGCAACACCAGTTTTTATGCCAATGTCGCCGGCAATTTGCAAATTACCGTGGTCGGTGAAGTGCCGGAAGTGACCGTGGCTAAAATTGCCAATGCGGTGGTGTTTGTCAAATAATTGTAGCGCTCGCTATAATTTCGTTTTCATTAAACAGTAATACAACCCAGTCATGATAGAAGAATACGCCATCGTCACCGCCGTCCATGAGAATCACGCTAGCTTGGTTTTAGAGCGGCGCACTGCCTGCGGGATATGCGGGCAAAAGCGGGGTTGCGGCAATGCGACTTGGTCCAAGATGGTCAAATCGCAGCCACATGAATTCACCGCGCACAATGCCATCCATGCTCAGGTGGGCGATGCCGTGGTGGTGGGCATGGATGAAAATGCGGTATTGCGCTCGGTAGGGTTTCTTTACGTAGCGCCATTATTAAGCCTGCTTTTAGGCGCGCTGCTTGCCGACTACCTGTTTGCCAATCAGTTTTACGTCATGTTGGGTGCGGCGTTGGGCTTGCTTGCTGGCTTCTATGCGGCACGCTATTTTGCCATGAGCAACAGTGCTAATAATCAGCTTAAACAGGGACTATACCAAGCGCATATTTTGCGGCATGCGGAGGATGGCCCTCTTGAACAATGCGGATCGAAACCCAATTAAAAAGCTAAATGGCTGGGCCTGAAATGTGATGGGCCATCGTTCAATGGTTAATGGATTATTTGAGGTAAATGAATGTTAAAAAATTGGCTAGCAGTTTTATCGTTTTGTTTGTTTAGCAGTGCTCAGGCGCAAGGGTTACCCGATTTTACCGATTTAGCGGAAAAACACGGTGCGGAAGTGGTGAACATTAGCGTCACCCAAAGTGTGCACAATAATGGCCCTGTCGGCGCTTTCCCTGGCATGGAAGGCGACGAGCAGATGCAGGAATTCTTCAAGCGCTTTGGCATTCCACTAATGCCCGGTATGCCGGGCCAAGGTGGCGCGCCACAACCGGATTACAAATCGCAATCTTTGGGATCTGGCTTTATCATCAGCAACGACGGGTACGTGTTAACCAACGCACACGTGATCAATGAGGCCGATGAAGTCATTGTTAAATTGGCCGACAAGCGCGAATTCAAAGCCAAAATCATAGGCGCGGATAAACGCACCGACGTGGCCTTGCTAAAAATCGATGCCACCGGTTTGCCTAAAGTGACAATAGGCGATTCGGCTAAACTAAAAGTAGGCGAGTGGGTGGCTGCCATCGGCTCACCCTTTGGTTTAGAAAACACCATGACGGCCGGCATTGTCAGTGCTAAAGGCCGTGCCTTACCACAAGAAAATTTTGTGCCGTTTATACAAACCGATGTGGCCATTAACCCAGGTAACTCAGGCGGCCCTTTGTTTAATTTAGCCGGTGAAGTGGTGGGCATCAATTCGCAAATATACAGCCGCAGTGGCGGTTCCATGGGATTGTCTTTCGCCATTCCCATCGACGTGGCGATAGACGTGTCGAATCAACTTAAAGCCAACGGCAAAATTACCCGTGGTTGGTTGGGCATTGCCATACAAGAAATCACCAAAGAATTGGCGGAGTCCTTCTCCATGAAAAACACCAACGGTGCCTTGGTCGCCGGGGTAGAGAAAAACGGCCCGGCCGATAAAGGCGGCTTGGAAGCCGGTGACGTGATCACCAAGTTTGATGGCAAAGCCATAGGGGTGTCGGCGGATTTGCCGCGTGCCGTAGGGGCAACCAAACCCGGCAAAATTGCCACAGTGGAAATCTTGCGTAAAGGCAGTGTTAAAACACTCAATATTGGTGTCGGCGAAATGCCCAGTGACGGCAGTGAAACTGCCGCACCAAGCACCAAACCCAACGGCAAGGTGGAAGCCAATAAGATAGGCTTGACCTTGAAAGAACTGACCGTGCAACAAAAGAAAAAGTTAAACGGTAAAAACGGTTTGTTGGTGGTGGAAAGCGTGGGTGCCGCAGCGCAAGCCGGGATACGTCGCGGTGACGTGATTTTAGGGCTGAATAACAACGAGTCGCAAAGCGTCGAGCAGTTTAATAAGCAAATCAACGCGGTGGCAGCCGGTAAAACCGTGGCGGTGCTGGTGCAACGTGGTGAAGCCACTTTGTATGTGCCGATCAAAGTAACTAAATAACGCAAAATTTATAGGTCGGGCTTTAGCCCGACCTAAGCACTCAGACAAAATCTTTTCGCGGCGGGGCGCCGCTCCTACCTAAAAACATCCTTGTCGGTTGGTTTGTATTTTGTAGGAGCGGCGCCCCGCCGCGAAAAGCCCTGCAGCAGCCTTATTCCTACTTGCATGATTTTGTAGGAACGGCGCCTCGCCGCGAAATGCCCTACTCGTCTTTTTCGCCTATTAACCCTAAGAACAGCCTGACCATACCCAAGGCCAACTTGGATGCCACCCGTTTAAAGGCATTTTCCGCTTGCCACTGTTGTGCCAAGATGGGCACGGCACCGGCTGCAATGCTGGCCAGAATGTCTGTTCGCAGTTCACCGGCAAACCCCGGATCGGAAATGAATAGATTGGCTTCGCGCGCCAGCAATAAGCTAAATGGATCGATGTTGGACGAGCCGACGGTGGCCCATGTGCCGTCTATCACCGCCACTTTGCTGTGCATGAAACTCTTGCGGTACTCGTAGATGGCGATACCTTTGTTTAAAAACTCACTGTAAAACGCGTGGGTGGCCATCATTAAGAAATACTCCACCCGTCCTTGCAAGAGCAAGCTTACCTTTACGCCGCGATTGGCCGCATCGACTAAGGCTTTGCGAAAGCGATGGCCAGGTAAAAAATAGGCGTTGGCAATGAGGATTTCAGAGTGGGCGTTATTGATGGCTTCTAGGTAAGCGGTTTCTATGTCATGCCGGTGTAAGACGTTGTCACGTTGCACAAAGGCGGCCAGTAAGTTGGCCGGATGGGGGCTGGGTAAGGCCCTTGCAAGCGATTTTGCTGCGGGCAATTTTAGTAAATTAAGCCAGGCAACGCGTTGCCAAAGGTCAGCGACGCTGGCCTGCAACCTTGGCAGCAGCGCGCCCTCAATTTTCACCGCGTAGTCGACGCGTGGTGGCACGTTGTTGGGGTTGGGGACGTTGTAGTCGTCTATGATGTTGATGCCCCCAATAAAAACGATGGTGCCATCGATTACCGCCATTTTGCTGTGCAAGCGCCGTAAGCGGTTTTTTTGCAAGGACCATGGGGAAATACGCGCCCGATAAAACAGCACATTGACCCCAGCCGCTCGCATGCTGGCAACAAATGCCGAACTCAATTTTTGGCTGCCAAAGCCGTCTAACAATACATTCACCCGGACACCGCGCTGGGCTGCTTCCATCAATGCTTGGCCTATGGCTAGCCCGGTTTGGTCGGCTTGGAAGATGTAGCTTTGCAGGTGGATTTCTATTTTGGCTAGGCGTATGGCTGTTATCAGTGCCGGAAAGTATTCGCCACCGCTTCGCAGTAATTGAATTTGATTGCCGGCAATAAACTGCATCATAGTTTGCGTAAGGTCGCGCTTAACACGGCGTGGTCGGATAATTTTAAAAACTGCGGCCCGGCGTGCACCATGGTGTGTTTAACATTAAAGCCGCGCAGGTAAATGCGGTCTAAATGGAACATTGGTAGCCACGATGGGAAACTGCGTGCCAATTGACCGGTATGCTGTTCGAACGCTTCGTGCATGCCGAGGTGCAGGGCAAACTGGCGGCCAGAGCGCCGCCCCCAATCGTTAAAATCGCCGGCTAAAATAAGCGGCGCATTTGGCGGGATGCTGTCCTGTATGTACTCAGTAATGGTCTTAAGTTGCTGGCGTCGCCATTTAGCAAACAAACCCAAGTGCACGCACAAAGTGTGCAAAGGCTGATCCCAATTGGGCACGATAATTTCGGCGTGCAGCATGCCGCGTTGTTCGCTGCTGTGCGCGGAGATGTTTAGATTGTGCATTTGGCTAATGGGGAATTTGGATAGCATGGCATTGCCATGGTGGCCGTTCGGGTACAGCGCATTCTTGCCATAACAATGGTCATGCCAAACGCTGTCGGCCAAAAACTCCATTTGACCGGATTTGGCGCCCAAGGAATGGCGGTGTTTGCTGTGCAAATCTTGCACTTCTTGCAAGAAAATCAGATCGGCTTCCAGTTTTCTTAACATGTCGCGTTGCAGGTGCAAAGAAAAGCGCGCATTGAAGTGCGTGTAGCCCTTGTGTATGTTAAATGTGGCAATGCGTAAAGTATTGTGCAAAATGGCTACAGTGGACTCGTTTGGTTGGCATGCTGATGCCACAATGATAAGCTTTTTGAACAATTAATTACAAACTAATCAGGCATTTGTTGTAAAATCACGGCTATTGTGAAAAGGCGCTTCTGGCGCCTTAATTGTTTGTATAAAAGCTTAAAGATTAAATGAAAAACATTCGTAATTTTTCCATTATTGCCCACATTGATCACGGTAAATCCACCTTGGCCGATCGCATCATTCATTTGTGTGGTGGCTTGGCTGATCGCGAGATGGAAGCGCAAGTGCTGGACTCCATGGACATTGAGCGTGAGCGTGGCATCACCATTAAAGCGCAAACCGCGGCTTTGCAGTACAAGGCCGACGATGGCCAAATTTACCATTTGAATTTGATTGATACCCCAGGTCACGTCGACTTTAGCTATGAGGTGTCGCGTTCTTTGTCCGCCTGCGAGGGCGCGTTGTTGGTGGTGGATGCCAGCCAAGGCGTGGACGCGCAGAGCGTGGCGAACTGTTACACCGCCTTGGATTTAGGCGTGGAAGTCACGGCGGTACTCAATAAAATCGATTTACCGTCGGCCGACGCGGACCGTGTGATTCAAGAAATTGAAGACGTGATAGGCATAGACGCGCAAGACGCGGTGCGCTGTTCCGCCAAAACCGGCTTAGGCGTGCGCGATGTTTTGGAAGCAGTGATTGCGAAAGTGCCGGCGCCCAAAGGCAACGTGGATGGCCCGTTGAAAGCCTTGGTGATCGATGCTTGGTTTGATAACTACGTCGGCGTGGTCATGCTAGTGCGCGTGGTGGACGGGGTATTGAAGCCTAAAGATAAAATACGCTTGATGGCGACGCACACGGAATTTTTATGCGAGCAAGTGGGCGTGTTCACGCCTAAGTCCTTGCAAAAAACCGCCTTGTCCGCCGGCGAAGTGGGTTTTGTGATTGCCGGCATTAAAGAATTGGCCAGCGCCAAAGTGGGCGACACCGTGACCTTGGTGAATCGCCCGGCACCGGAACCTTTGGCCGGTTTTAAAGAGGTAAAACCGCAGGTGTTTGCCGGACTCTATCCGGTTGAATCCAACCAGTTTGAAGCCTTGCGTACCGCCTTAGAAAAGCTCAGTTTAAACGATGCCTCATTGTTGTTTGAGCCAGAAAATTCAACCGCATTGGGCTTTGGTTTTAGGTGCGGCTTTTTGGGCTTGCTGCACATGGAAATCGTCCAAGAGCGTTTAGAGCGCGAGTACGACATGGACTTGATTACCACGGCGCCCACGGTAATTTATGAACTACTGCTTAAAGACGGCAGCGTGGTGCAAATTGAAAACCCATCGCGTTTACCCGAGTTGACGCGCGTGGAAGAAACCCGCGAGCCTGTCATTACGGTTAATTTGTTGATGCCGCAGGACTACGTGGGTCCGGTCATGACCTTGTGTAACAACAAGCGCGGCATACAGAAAAACATGCAATACATGGGTAGGCAAGTGATGCTCAGTTACGAAATGCCATTGAACGAAGTGGTGTTGGATTTCTTTGATCGATTGAAATCGGTGTCGCGAGGTTACGCTTCCATGGATTACGAATTTTTAGAATTCCGTGCTGCCGATTTGGTTAAATTGGACATCATGGTTAACGGTGAAAAAGTCGATGCCTTGAGCATGATCGTGCACCGCGCCAACAGCGTGCACCGCGGCCGAGAAGTGGCGGCGAAAATGCGCGAGTTGATACCAAGGCAGATGTTTGATGTGGCGATACAGGCATCGATAGGGGCCAACATCATTGCCCGCGAAACCGTTAAAGCCATGCGTAAAAACGTGATTGCCAAGTGTTACGGCGGCGACGTGTCGCGTAAACGTAAATTGTTAGACAAACAAAAAGAAGGCAAGAAACGCATGAAGCAAGTGGGTAACGTGGAAATCCCGCAAGAGGCGTTTTTGGCCATATTACGCGTAGAGGATAAATAATGTATTTCGCTTTGTTCATGGTGGCCATATTGGCGGTGACCGGCTTCATTTGGTTGCTAGACAGCTTAATTCTGCGCAAAAAACGCGCGGCCGATGCGGCAGAACCGGTGCTGGTGGAATACGCTAAAAGCTTTTTTCCGGTTATCTTGCTGGTGTTTTTTGTGCGCTCCTTCATCGTTGAGCCTTTCAAGATTCCCTCAGGTTCCATGATGCCTACCTTGCTGGCCGGCGATTACATCTTGGTGAATAAATATACCTATGGCTTGCGCGTGCCCATTTTAAACAACCGTTTCTTGGACGTGAATGAACCTAAGCGCGGCGATGTGTTTGTATTTCATTACCCACCGTCGCCATCGGTTGATTACATTAAGCGCGTGGTGGGTTTGCCTGGCGATAAAATTCGCTACATGGACAAACGCTTGACCATTAACGGCCAATTATTGGACGTGCAAGATGTGGGCGATTACACCTACGTTAAACCGGGCTTAAACATGTTGACAGCTAAACAATACCGCGAAAAGTTAGGTGAGGTGCAACACGACATTTTGATCAATCCCTGGGTAGGCAATTACGATGCCGATGCCTTGGGTGCTAAGTTAGCCAATGACGAAGAAATCGTCGTGCCAGCTGGGCAATATTTAGCCATGGGCGATAACCGCGATGACAGTTCCGACAGCCGCGTTTGGGGCTTTGTGCCTGAGCAAAACTTGGTCGGCAAAGCCTTTTTTATCTGGATGAATTTTGACCAGACCTCTAGAATAGGCAATGCCATTCATTAATGCGGGCTTAATGAAAAACCTATCGGAGGCCTTATGCAACACCTTATAAAAACAGCTTATCAAGCGCGTAAACAGCAAGCCGGTATGACCTTGCTGGGCACGTTGTTGGTCTGTGCTTCCTTGGTGATGGTGGCCTACGTGGCCATGAAAGTGGTGCCGGCATACCAGCAGTTTTACACGGTTAAAATGGTCATGGCCGGCCTAAATAAAGAGCCGCTAGCCAGCATGAGTCAAAAAGAAATTAAAGACGCGTTTGAGCGCCGTGCCGATGTGGCTTACGTGACGGCGGTGAAAAGCAGCGATTTGATTATAGACAAAGACAGCGCCGGGGTGACCGTGGCCACGGCCAAATACCAAGTGGTGGAACCCTTGTTTGGCAACCTGAGTATTTTGCTGGATTTCTCCACGCAAGAGGCCGGTCTATAAATGGCCATGGCTGGGAATGTATAAGCGATGTCTGTGCAAGATTTAGCCAAACGCCTACCTTATAAATTCGTTAACCACGGCCTGTTGACGCAAGCCTTAACGCACCGCAGTTTTAGCGCGCAAAATAACGAGCGCTTGGAGTATTTAGGCGATGGCGCCCTTAATTTCATTATTGCCAATCAGTTGTACCAGCGTTTTCCTGGCTTGGACGAGGGCGACTTAAGCCGTTTGCGTGCGCAGTTGGTGAAGGAAGCCAGCATTAGCGAATTGGCTTTGGCGCTGAATGTAGGTGATGCGCTCAAATTGGGCGAAGGCGAATTGAAAAGTGCCGGTTGGCGCAGGCCATCGATTTTGGCTGATGCACTGGAAGCCATCATAGGCGCGGTGTATTTGGACGGCGGCTTTGCCGCCGCTGAAGGTTTGGTGCTGCATTTGTATAACGATAAACTCAGCACCATAGACCCTAAAGTCATAGACAAGGATGCCAAATCCTTGCTACAAGAGCGTTTGCAAGGGCGCAAAGTGGCGGTGCCGGAGTACGCGGTGGTGCACACTGGTGGTGAAGCGCATGCCCAGGTCTTCATCGTTGAATGTTTCATACAAAAACTCGACATACGTACCGTGGGCGAGGGTACCAGTCGACGTAACGCTGAGCAACAAGCCGCACAATTGGCCTTAGTGGCCTTAGATAAACTGGGCTTTGGCAAAAGCTACAGCGCCTGATTACTGGCCTAACTGCACGCCTCATTAAATTGGATAGCCTTACATGACAGACAAGCACACAAATTTAACCGATTTGGCCGCCTTTAAATGCGGCACGGTGGCCATAGTGGGCCGCCCCAACGTCGGTAAATCGACCTTGCTTAATCACATATTGGGCATGAAGTTGGCGATCACCTCACGTAAGGCGCAAACCACCCGTCATCGTTTATTAGGCATACACACCACTGAAGACACGCAATTCTTATTTGTCGACACGCCGGGTTTCCAGCAAAAGCATTTAAACGCCTTGAACAAAGGCTTAAACAAAACCGTGACGCAGGTGTTAACCGAAGTCGACGTGGTGCTGTTTGTGATTGAACCGATGAAGTTGGGCGAAGCCGATCGCAAGGTCTTGCAATTGTTGTCTGAAAAAACGCCGACCATATTGGTGGTGAACAAAGCCGATTTAATGGGCGATAAAGGCAATTTATTGCCTTTAATCCAAGACTTTGATTTGGAATTTCCTTTCTCCGACATCGTGCCGGTCAGCGCTAAGAAAAGCCTGCATTTGGATGAGTTGCTGCATACCATACGCAAATACCTGCCTACCCAAGAAGCGATTTATTCCGAAGACGAACTGACCGACAAGAACGAACGCTTTTTGGCCGCCGAATTGGTGCGTGAAAAAATCTTCCGTTTATTGGGCGATGAGATCCCTTATTCCGTGGCGGTGGAAATCGAGAAGTTTGAAGTGGTGGGCAATTTGCGCCGTATTTTTTGCGCCATCATCGTCGATAAAGACAGCCAAAAACCCATGTTGATTGGCAAAAATGGCGAGAAGATGAAGCAAATATCTACCGAAGCCAGGCAAGACATGGAAAAACTGTTTGGCGGCAAAGTCTATCTGGAAACTTGGGTAAAAGTGAAAGGCGGTTGGGCGGACGACGAGCGTGCACTTAAGAGTTTAGGTTACTAATCCTTTAAGGCCTGCACCACAGAGACGTAAATTTAAAATCATCTCACCACAGAGACACAGAGGCACAGAGAAAATCAAACCGATATAAAAAGTTTGCATTGGTTTTGTGTCGGGATAAAGCCCGACCTACAAAAAAATTAATCTATTGTTGTACTTGCTTGGCTTTTCTCTGTGTCTCTGTGTCTCTGTGGTGAGATTTTTTATGGTGAGATTTAATTCTAATTTATGCAGCCTAGTTTTCGATTCGACAACCAAGCAGTGTTCGTGCTGCACACTTACCCCTTTAAAGAAACCAGTCTAGTGGTGGAGTTGTTTAGCCACGCTCACGGGCGTGTCGCCACCACGGCCAAAGGCGCGCGGCGCCCACGTTCCGCCATGCGTGGCATGCTGCAATCCTTCCAGCCCTTGAACGCCACTTGGTCGGGCAAAGCCGAATTAAAAACCCTGCACAGCCTGGATTGGGCCGGTGGCTTGCTGTTATTAAAAGGCGAGGCCTTGATGTGTGGCTTTTATTTAAACGAGCTCTTGCTGCGTTTGTTGCCGCGCGAGGATGCGCACGAGGCCTTGTTTGTTTATTACAGTGCCACGCTAAAAACCTTGGCCAGTGAAGTGGATTTGGCCGCGACCTTACGACGCTTTGAATTGAAACTCTTGCAAGAATTGGGTTACGCCATCCCCTTGCAAGTCGACAGCAATGGCGACGCCGTATTGGCCGAGCAAAGCTATTTATACCGAGCTGAGCTTGGCGCCCAGCGCACGTCTGGCCTGGGCAATATGGGCCTACATGGCGTACAATTAATGGGCAAATCCTTGCTGGACATGGCGGGTGACGATTACAGTCAGGTGCAAACCCAACAACAAAGTAAGCAATTAATGCGTTATTTATTGGCCCATTACCTAGGCGATCAGCCTTTGCACACACGCCAACTTTTGCTGGACATGCAGGGGCTATGATGGCCGTATGCTTGTCTAACCATATTATTTAGGACGACGAACATGATTAAATTAGGTGTGAATATCGATCACGTTGCCACCCTGCGCCAGGCACGCGGCACGCTATACCCTAGCGTGGTGCAGGCTGCCTTGCGTGCCGAGCAATCCGGTGCCGACAGCATCACCCTGCATTTGCGCGAAGACCGCCGCCACATGCAAGATGCCGATGTGCATGCCTTGCGCGGTTTGTTGCAAACGCGCATGAATTTAGAGTGTGCGGTCACCGATGAGATGTTGGACATTGCCGTGACGGTGGCACCGCAAGACGTGTGTTTGGTGCCGGAACGCCGTGAAGAACGCACCACCGAGGGTGGCTTAGACGTGCTGGGGCAGTTTGCCAAGGTGCAACACGCCGTGCAAAAACTGATGGCCGCCGGCATACGCGTGTCCTTGTTCATTGCGCCGGATGCCGCGCAAATTGAGGCAGCTAAAAAAACCGGCGCCACCGTGATTGAATTGCACACTGGCACCTTTGCCGATGCCGAAACGCCAGCTGTGCAGGCACACGAGTTGCAACGCATTAAAGCTGCCGTGCAGTTGGGTTTGAAGTTAGGCTTAGTGGTGAACGCTGGTCACGGATTGCATTACCACAACGTCCATCACATTGCCTCCATCCCTGGCATAGACGAACTCAATATCGGCCACGCCATCGTGGCGCATGCCTTGTTTGTCGGTTGGGACCATGCTGTGCGTGAAATGAAAGCGCTGATGAAAGAATCGGCGCCAGTTAGAACATGATATTTGGCATAGGCACAGACATCGTTGAAGTGGAGCGCATCGCTGCCTCCATTAGCCAGTTCGGTGACGAATTTGCCAAGCGCATCTTGGCGACCAGCGAAATGGAGCATTATTTGGCGTCAAACATCCAAGCGCGATTTTTAGCCAAACGCTTTGCTGCCAAAGAAGCCTTCTCTAAAGCGCTGGGTACCGGTTTGCGCGGCCCGGCCAGTTTTCAAAATATTGCCGTGGCCCACGATGACTTGGGTAAGCCCTTGTTGGTGTTGGCGCCCGAATTGCAGGCTTTTATGCAAAGCAAGCAAATCCGCCATACCCACTTAAGCATCAGCGATGAGCGTAACTTGGCTGCGGCCTTTGTTGTTCTGGAAACATGACGCCCAGTCAGCCTGAAACTCAAAACGAAGACACGGCGCGACGCTTTGGCGGCGTGGCGCGGCTGTACGGTGAAGCTGGCCTAGCGCAGTTGCAAGCGGCGCATGTTTGCGTGATAGGCTTAGGCGGCGTTGGCTCTTGGGCGGCGGAAGCGCTGGCTCGCAACGCTATCGGCCGCCTCACCTTGATCGATTTAGACAACCTAGCGCTATCCAATGTGAATCGTCAATTGCCAGCCTTGGACGGCAGTTTTGGTAAAGCCAAAATCAGTGCCATGGCCGAGCGCATGCGCTTGATCAATCCGCAGTTAAGCATTAGCGAAATCGAAGATTTCATTACCCCAGATAATTTAAGCCAATTGCTGCCCAGTAATTTGCATGGCGTGGTGGATTGCATCGATGACGCAAAAGCCAAGGCGGCCTTAACCGCTTATTGCCTAAGCCATGGCATACCCTTGGTGGTGACCGGAGCCGCTGGTGGGCGTTTGGATGCCACGCGCATTAAAACGGCCGATTTAAGCGTGGTCAGCCACGACAAATTGTTGGCTAAAGTGCGCAACCTATTAAGGCGCGATTACGGCTTCGCCAAAGCCAGCACCGGCCATGCCAAGCCAAAAAAAATGGCGGTGCTGTGCGTCTATTCCGATGAAAGCGTCATAGAGCCGGATGTGGTTTGCCCTGTTGTTGAAACACGCACTGAAGCTCGTGCCGGCGTGACCGGCCTAAACTGCGCCGGTTACGGCTCCAGTGTTTGCGTCACCGCACCGTTTGGCTTTATTGCAGCAGGTCTAATCATCAAGGCCTTGCTCCCCACATAGATAATTTCTGTCATTAAATAGTCATCAATTTGTCACAATTGATGCCTACCATCGGTGCTATATTAAAGACGAAAATCTTATGAGCACTGCATACCCTCCCTTGAAGCTATTAAACCGAGATGCCAGCATATTGGCATTCAATCAACGCGTGCTAAGTCTCGCGCAAAATGTTGATTACCCACTATTAGAACGCTTGCGCTTCTTGTGCATTGTGTCATCCAACTTAGACGAATTCTTTGAAGTGAGGGTGGCGCCACACGTCGATGCCATGCGTGCTAACGAGCAGCACGGTGACATTAATGTGCACAGTTTTCAAACCATCTCCAATGCGGCGCACGCTTTAGTCGAGCAGCAGTACCAAATTTTTAATAACGAACTCATGCCCGCGCTGGCTAATCAGGGTGTGCATTTGGTCTCGCACGGTGATCGCACCGCCGAGCAACGACGCTGGGTTTCCCGTTATTTCGAATCTTCAGTCAGGCCGCTATTGGTGCCGGTGGCGTTAGACCCATCGCACCCTTTCCCCTTGGTGGCTAACAAGGCTTTGAATTTTATTGTTTTGCTGGGCGGTGACGATGCCTTTGGCCGCAGCAATAACATTGCCATAGTTAAAGTGCCCAGGGTCTTGCCGCGCTTAATTAAATTGCCCAAAACCTTGAGTGATAAACAACAAAAATTCGTTTCCTTATCCAGCGTCATACGCGCCCATTTGCCCAGTTTGTTTACCGGCAGAGACGTGCTCAATTTTTCACAATTTAGGGTGACCCGCCATTCCGATTTGGCAGTGGACGAGGATGATGTAAAAAACTTGCGCACAGCGCTGCGTAAAGGCCTAGCCCACCGAAATTTTGGTGAAGCGGTTAGGTTGGAGGTGTCGCACGGTTGCGACGAAAAACTAGCTAAATTGCTATTGCAACAATTCGATTTGCCTAAAGAATCCCTATACCGCGTCAATGGTTTGGTTAATTTGGCTAGGCTGATGCAATTAGCCGATTTGGCCGAAGGCAATCAGCTTAAATTTAAACCATTCGAGCCGGCGCTAAGCCAACAATTGCAGGGCAATCAGTCGTTCTTTGCGCGCCTCAAGCAAGGCGACGTGCTCATCCATCAGCCTTATGAAAGTTTTGAATCGGTAATTGATTTCTTGCGTGAAGCCGTCAACGATCCGGATGTGTTGTCCATACAGCAAACCATTTACCGTACTGGTTCCGATCCGCGCATGCTCAAGCTGTTGCAAGAGGCGGTGCGCCGTGGCAAAGAAGTGATGGCCGTGGTTGAGCTGAAAGCGCGATTTGACGAAGAAGCCAACATTAACTGGGCGGAAGATTTAGAGTCGGTAGGGGCGCAAGTGGTGTACGGGGTGGTCGGCTTGAAAACCCATGCCAAAATGCTCTTGGTGATGCGCCGTGAAGGCGAGGGATTGAAATACTACGGCCACGTGTCCACCGGCAACTACAACCCTAGAACCGCGCGTTTATATACCGACGTCAGTATGTTGACGGCAGACCCGCTGATTACGCATGATATGGAACATTTGTTTAGGCACATTGCCAGCCAAATTAAATTGCCGCGTCTAAAAAAATTATTGGTGGCGCCGTTTAATCTGCATAGGCAAATGCTGGCCAAAATTAAAAGTGCCGAAACCGCGGCCAAGGCCGGCAAGCCGGCACGCATTATATTGAAAATGAATGCCTTGACCGACGAGGCCTTGGTGTTAGCCTTGGTTAAAGCCGGTCGGGCTGGGGTGGAAGTGGATTTAATACTGCGCGGCGCCTGCATCCTGCCCGTTGATGCAGCTGGCTTGGATGGACGCGTGGGGGTTCGCTCCATCATAGGTCGATTGCTTGAGCATTCCAGGGTGTTTTATTTCAAGATTGATGGCGTGGAAAACATGTGGTTAGCCAGTGCCGATTGGATGAACCGCAACATGATGCGCCGCATAGAAATCGCTTGGCCAATTGACGATGCGCATAACCGTGCGCGCATCCTGCGCGAGTGTTGCCAAATGAGTTTGGATGACAATCAAGACGCCTGGGTGCTGACGGCGGATGGCAGCTACGTGTTAGCCGGCGCTAAGACTAAAGGCGTCACGGCAGCGCCAGCCTTCAGTGTGCAACAACACCTTATTCAGCAATACACTGGCTGATAGCTGACAGCATGGCTAATTTGATTCTGTGGCGGCACGCAGACGCTGAAGACGACAGTGCCAGCGGCTTGGATGGCGATCGCGCACTAAGTAAGCAAGGCCGCAAGGATGCGCGTCGCATGGCGGATTGGTTAGATCAGTTCCTGCCGCAAAACACCACCATACTGTCTAGTCCAGCCAAGCGTTGCCTAGAAACGCTAGCCGCACTACCGCCACTCAACCCGAACAAAACCAAGCGCCAAGTGCAGGTGGTGGATTACCTATCGATTGATAACACGGTGGCCGACATGCTGCCGCATCTGCTCAATGACAACCACCAACAAACCCTATTGGTGGTGGGCCATCAGCCCAATTTGGGTTTATTAATCAGCCATTTATTGGCCATGCCTAATGCCTGCGTGGTGAAGAAGGGCGCGATTTGGTGGTTGCGCCAGCGGCCCATGGCCCAAGAAAATGGGCCGGCCGTGCAAACTTATTTGTTTGCCGTGCAACAGCCCACCTATTAATTCAAAACCTTCGCGGCGAGGCGCCGCTCCTACCTAAGGCCTTAAGCAATGCTTTGTTTGTGTAGGAGCGGCCCCTCGCCGCGATGCCATGCTTAATTTAACTCATGGTTTATTTTTTGTTAGGACGGCCGGTTTTAATGGTCGGCACTTTGGCCATGGCGGCTTTTAATGCCGCGTCGGTCATAGCAGCCAATTGCATGATGCCGGCGCGCAATAACTCACTCTTTTTAGCCGGTTGACCCAATTTAATCAAGCGGTCTTTTAATACGGCAAACTGCGCGTATTCGGTTTTCGGCATGGTGAAGCTGTCGCGTTCCATTTTTAATTTCGGTGCTTTAGGCACTTTTACTGCCGCCACTTTTTTCACAACGACTGGTTTAGAGACCGCTGCTTTTGCGG
>SXLB01000022.1 GCA_005777825.1 Methylotenera sp.
CTACCGCGTGTGCTGGCACGCGTAAACCTATGGTGTTGCGTTTGGGGTGTTGCAGTTTACGCGGCACTTCACGCGTGGCGTTCAAAATAAAGGTGTAAGCCCCCGGCGTGTTGGCTTTGAGCAAACGGAATTGGCTGTTACTGACTATGGCGTAATTGCCTAACTCGGCTAAATTACGGCAAACCAAGGTAAACAAATGCTGCTCATCGGCGGCTCGAATTTGCCGTATGCGTGCTTGGGCATCGCTGTGGCCTATCATGCAGCCTAAAGCGTAACCCGAGTCAGTGGGATAAGCGATCACGCCACCGGCCTGCAATATCTCCGCCGTATGGGCGATCAAACGCGCTTGCGGATTGGCTAAATTAATATTAAACAGTTGCGACATGAACCATCGATGTTAAATCGCCTATTGCATGGATTGAAACTGTGGCCAATCTTGCCAAACCGGCACGCAGTTGCTGGGCAAGTCCGCCAAACGGCCCATTTCCATGAAGCTTATGCCAGGGCCATGATAGTCCGACCCTTGTGAAGACTTTAGACTAAATTGGTGGGCCAACTTTGCGAACTGCTGGTATTGCGGTGGGGTATGGCTACTGGTGACTACTTCTATGGCCACGCCTCCGTAACTTCTAAATTCATGCAGCAATTGCAACATATTGACCGAACCCAAATCGTAGCGGCCAGGGTGGGCAATCACCGCCGTGCCACCGCTTTGCGTAATGAGCTCAACCGCTTGCTGCAAGTCCATCCATTGGTGTTCAACAAAGCCGGGTTTGCCTTTCACTAAATACTTCTTAAACACCGACTTGGTATCCTTCACCAGACCCAGCTCCACCAAGTAACGGGCAAAATGCACGCGGGTAATGATGCTTTGCTTGGCCAAGCGTTTCGCGCCTTGGTAGGCATCGGCTATGCCGGCTTTCGCCAAGCCCTCACCCATTTGCTGCGCCCGCTCGTCCCGCGCTATGCGCACTAGAGCTAAGGCTTTTTGCAAGGCAAGGTTGTTTGGGTCTATGTTTAAACCAACGATGTGCAAGGTGCGCTTTTTCCATGTTACGGAAATTTCCACGCCATTAATCAAGGCTATATTGTGCGTTTGAGCGGCCGCCTGGGCTGCCGGCAAACCACTGATGTCATCGTGATCGGTCAAGGCCAAGACTTCTACGCCTTTAGCGGCGGCATAAGCCACCAAATCGGCAGGGCTTAATAAGCCATCGGACACACTAGAGTGGGCATGTAAATCGAAATTTAAAGGCATGAACGAATTGAATAAGGGCCAATAGGGTAAAGCTGGAAGAAAAATACGCCTTGCGACACAGCATCAATCATAGCAAAATAACGACTCACACTAAAGCATTGTTAATCATTGATTTTTCCTTGCCCCGAGCAGCCTAGAAAGCGAACCCACACCGATCATGAATAAGTTTTTGTTTGACCTGTTTCCCGTCATTTTATTTTTCATTGCCTTTAAGTTTTTTGGTATTTTTACTGCCACGGCAGTCGCCATTTTAGCCACCTTAGGGCAGATCATTTACAGCAAACTGCGCCATGGCAAAGTAGAAAAAATGCTGATCGTCAGCGGTGTCATCATAGCCGTATTGGGTGGCATCACGCTTATTTTGCACGACAAAAGCTACATCATGTGGAAACCCACCGTGCTTTACTGGATCATGGCTGCGGTGCTCTTGTTGTCCAATTTATTTTTCAAGAAAAACTACATCCAACAAATGATGGGGAAAATGATAGACGCCCCTGCCGCCATTTGGACTAGGCTCAATTATGCTTGGGTGATTTTTTTAGTGTCATTGGGCTTTTTAAACCTCTACGTGGCTTTTAATTTCGATGAAAACACCTGGGTGAATTTCAAGCTATTTGGCGTCACCTTGATTATGTTTGTATTCATCATAGGCCAAAGTTTGGCCTTGAAAAATTACCTGATTGAAGAGCCTAAAGGCGGTGAGCAATAATGTGGTACGCCATCGTCGCCGAAGACGCCCCCAACAGTTTAGATAAACGCATGGCCGCTAGGCCAGCTCACTTGGCGCGCTTACAAGCTCTGCAAGAAGCCGGTCGTTTATTGCTGGCGGGTCCGTTTCCAGCCATAGATAACGTCGACCCAGGCCCGGCTGGGTTTACCGGCAGCCTCATCATTGCCGAATTTGCCAATTTAGCGCAGGCCACAGCATGGGCTAACAACGACCCTTTTGTCAGCGCCGAAGTTTACGCTCGCGTGTCAGTCAAACCGTTCAGAAAAACCTTACCGGCTTAAGCGTATGCATTTAACCGAACTTATTAAGCAGCGCTTGCAGGCATTAGAGCCGCAGGCATTAAGCCTACAAGACGACAGCGCCTTGCATGTCGGGCATGCTGGCAATCAAGGCAGCGGGCATTTTAGCTTAAGCATTAGCAGCGCGCACTTTTCGGGAAAGTCTCAGGTCATGCGCCATCGCTTGGTCTACGAACAATTGGCTGATTTAATCCCCAACAAAATTCACGCCTTAAGCATCAACGCCATCGCTCCACAAGAGCTATAATCAAAGCGAACGATTACTGCTAACCATTTACAACTAACCTTTCAAATCAAACCCATAGCATAAGGATTCTTCATGAAATTCACCCCTACCCTGATCGCACTGGCCATTTTATCCATGGCGCCAAGCGCATACGCTGCCGACACCTTGGCCACCGTCAATGGCAAAGCCATCAAACAATCCATATACGACTACATTGCCAAGGATGCCACGGCACGCGGTCAGAAAGTGGATGGCCAAGTTAAACAAGCCATCACTAACAAATTGATTGATTCGGAATTGGTCTACCAAGAAGCGCAAAAACTGGGCTTGGATAAACAAGCGGATTACCTCGCACGTGAAGAGTTATCCCGTCGCGAATTATTGACCTCTATGTATTTGCAGGATTTTGTGAAAAAGAATCCGATTAGCGAATCCGAAACCAAGGCCGCTTACGAAGAATACAAAAAAGCCTACGGCGACAAAGAATACAGCGCACGCCACATCTTGGTTAAAACCGAAGGCGAAGCCAAAGACATCATTGCGCAGTTAGGCAAAGGCGGCGATTTCGCGAAGATAGCCAAAGAAAAATCCTTGGATCCAGGTTCCAAAGAAAAAGGTGGCGATTTAGGTTGGTTCTCACCGGCCTCCATGGTGAAACCGTTCAGCGACGTGGCAATTAATCTGCAAAAAGGCAGTGTTTCTAGCAACCCCGTGCAAACGCAATTCGGTTGGCATGTTATCAAGTTAATTGACAGCCGCGCTGCTCAACCCTTGCCTTACGACAAAGTAAAAGACGGCATACAAAAAAATCTGCAGCAACGTGACCTAGAAAAGATGATGGCTGAATTACGCACTAAAGCCAAAATCGACATCAGTAAATAAATGAAGCAGCAAGGGCTAGTCTTACTAGCCCTTTCTTTTGCTAGCCGCAAGATTTCACGGGCAATTGCAGCACACTGGCATTCGTGCCATAATAAGAATGGTTATCAATTACTCGAAAAATAATGCGACTTTTATCCCAATTAGCCATAGGTGAACACGCGATCATCTCTGCCATAGAGGCCGAGGAGTCGCTATACCATCGTTTATCGGCCTTAGGATTTCGCGTAGGCAAGACCTTAAGCATCATGCGCAGGGCCAATTTTAATGGCCCCTTGCACGTGCGCCTAGGCACAACCGACGTCATCCTACGTGACACCGAAGCGGCCCGCATACACGTGCAAAACGATAGCCTCGCCAACAAACCATGAAACGCATCGCTTTATTAGGCATGCCCAACACGGGCAAATCCACCTTATTCAACCGCATCAGTGGCGCATCCGCACGGGTTGGCAATTGGCCAGGGATTACCGTGGATTTGATGAGTGCAAAAGTGCTATTGGGAGGCCACATCGCCGAGTTGGTTGATTTGCCTGGCATATACGATTTGCATGGCTTCTCAGACGACGAGCAAGTCGTGCGGCACTTTTTGGCGAACAACCCCTTGGATTTAGCCATAGTCTTACTCAACAGCTCGCAAATAGATAGACAATTGTCGCTGTTATTGCAGATTAAAAAACTCAACATCCCCATGGTGCTGGCCTTAAACATGTCGGACGAAGCGAAAAAAGCCGGCATTAGCATAGACATCGATCAGTTAGCAAAATCGCTAGCCATGCCGGTGCTGCAAATCAGCGCAAAATACGGCGAAGGATTACCCAAAGCATTGCAAGCAGCCGCAGCCGTGATTAATCAAGCGCAAACTGCCAGCGATCCGGCTCGCATTAGTCTGGCCTTAGAAGAAGATCAGAAAATTGAAAAAGAGATGGAAAGCCTGCTGGCAAAATACGTGCACATACCCAGCACGCTATCGGAAAGCAGCACGGACAAACTAGATAAAATCTTGCTGCATAAATGGTTGGGCTTGCCGCTGTTTTTCTTAGCCATGTACGTGCTGTTTCAGTTTATTTTTGCTGCTGGCAAACCCCTGCAGGATGGGCTAGCGTGGGCGCTACAACTGTTACGCAGCAGCATGCTGGAACCGCTTTTTGCCGGCAGCCCAACCTGGCTTAGCGGTTTACTGTTGGACGGCATATACAATGGTGTAGCGACGGTTGCCGCGTTCGTGCCCATCATTGTGCTGTTCTTTTTGGTCATGTCCATGGTGGAAGACAGCGGCTATTTATCGCGCGCTGCATTTTTGATGGATGCCCTCATGGCTAAAATGGGCTTGGATGGGCGCGGCTTTGTCATGATGCTGATGGGCTTCGGCTGCAACGTGCCGGCACTCATGGGCACGCGCATGATGCGCTCTAGGCCCATGCGCTTGCTCACCATGCTGGTCATACCCTTGTCGCTGTGCTCCGCCAGGTTGCAAGTATTCATTTTCATGATTACCGCCTTGTTTAGCGCCAGCCAGGCACCGCTGGTATTGTTCGCCCTTTACCTCATGAGCTTTGTCACCATGTTTTTAACGGCGCTGTTGTTTCAAGGCCAATTTAAAAACAAAGAACCGTTTATATTGGAATTGCCGCCCTACCGTTTTCCTACCCTACGGCAAATCGTCCTACGCGGTTGGCTGGAAGTGAAGCACTTCTTAAACCGCGCCAGCAAATTCATCGTCATTGGCGTGGTGCTGGTTTGGGCTTTGACCAACTTCCCTAGCAATGTGCCGCCAGCCAGCGCCGGCACCTACGCTGGGCAGCTTGGCGCCTTGTTTGCGCCTGTGCTCGATCCATTAGGCATCAACAACCAATTGGCCATCGCCTTGATATTTGGTTTTGTTGCCAAAGAAATTGTGGTGGGGGCTTTAGCGGTTATTTACGGCTTACAAGGCGACGCCTTGATGGTGCAGATGGCCAGTCAGATTGATTGGGTGCAAGCCATGAGCTTTATGCTGTTTGCGCTCATCTACACCCCCTGCTTATCGACCATTGCCACGCTTAGAAATGAATCCAAAAGCTTAGGCTTTATGTGGCTGTCCTTAGCTTGGTCATTAGGCCTGGCCTGGTTGGTAAGCTTTGTGTTTTATCAGACTGCGCGGGCTTTAGGCTTTTAAGCTTTATCCTGCGTCAAGCGCGCAATCTAAACGGCAGCTTCGCCGGTTTCGCCGGTACGGATACGCACCACTTGCTCAACAGCACTGACAAAGATTTTGCCGTCGCCTATCTTGCCAGTGTGCGCCGCTTTAATGATGGCTTCCATGGCTGAATCAACGATGTCGTCCGACACCACCAATTCCAATTTGATTTTAGGTAAAAAATCGACCACGTATTCTGCACCGCGGTACAGTTCCGTGTGCCCTTTTTGTCGACCAAAGCCTTTTACCTCTGTTACCGTTAGGCCATTCACACCGATACTCGACAAGGACTCGCGCACTTCGTCTAACTTGAATGGCTTAATGATTGCTTCGATTTTTTTCATGCTGGTCGAACTCCATAAAATAGGTGGTTACTTGGTGTTAACAGTATAGGTGTTATCAGTCTAGGTGTTGTTAGTATAGTTGCTTTCATTAAAGACCGCATCAAACTGTAAGCTAAGTCTGTGCATTGCTATTTGCGTTTCAATACTACTAGAGCAGGCCTTAAAAATCCAGTTTAGCGGTAATCGGGTAGCGCCGGTCTTTCCCGAAATTCTTATGGCTAATGCGCACGCCGACAGGCGATTGCCTACGCTTGTATTCGTTGCTGTCGATTAGCTTAAGCACACGCGTCACGTCTGCCGGTGCAAAACCCATGGCCAAAATGTCCGCACGCCCCAAATCTTGCTCAACGTAGGCGGCCACAATTGCGTCCAACACCGCGTAGTCAGGCAAGCTGTCCTGATCCGTTTGATCCGCACGCAACTCGGCTGACGGCGGCCGCGTAATGATGCGCTCGGGGATGACAGGCGATAGCCCATTGCGGTAAGCACACAAGCGATAGACCAAGGTTTTGAACACGTCTTTGAGCAGGGCAAAGCCACCCGCCATGTCGCCGTACAGGGTGCAATAACCCACTGCCATCTCACTTTTGTTGCCGGTAGTGAGCACCATGCTGCCAAATTTATTCGACAAGGCCATCAGCAGCATGCCGCGAATTCTGGCTTGTAAATTTTCTTCGGTGGTATCAAATGGGAGCCCGGCAAATTCTGCCGCCAAGGTCGCCTTAAAGCCCTCAAACAATGGGCTTATGGGCAAGATGCTGTATTTAACGCCTAAGCGCTTAGCCATATCGATGGCATCGTCCACGCTGATTTTGGCCGTGAATTCCGATGGCATCAACACGGCATGCACTTTGTCGGCACCCAATGCATCGACCGCAATGGCCAAGGTCAAGGCAGAATCCACCCCACCCGATAAGCCTAAGACCACCCCTGGAAAACGGTTTTTTGCCACGTAATCGGCCAAACCTAGCGTTAAGGCTTGGTAGACCGATGCTTCTTGCGACAAGGCCGGCGCAAGCGGTTGGCTAGATAGCTTACCAGCATGAAACGTCACCATGGCCAAGGCCGTTTCAAACGCCGGCAAATGCTGGGTCAGCTGACCATCGGCCGCCACCACCATGGAGCCGCCATCAAACACCAATTCATCTTGGCCGCCCACGCTATTGAGGTAAACGATGGGCAGTGCCAATGCCATCGCGCGCTCACGCAACACGCTTAAACGGCTGGCTTGCTTTTCCAAATCAAACGGCGACGCATTGATCACCAACAACAGTTCGGCGCCGGCTGCACTAGCCAATCGAGCCGGCTCTGCTTGCCAGATGTCTTCGCAAATTAACAAGCCCAGTTGCACGCCTTGATGGCTGAACACCACGGGCGCATGGCCAGCACTGAAATAACGCTTTTCATCAAACACACTGTAATTAGGCAAGGCCTGCTTGTGGTAGGTCGCCACAATTTTGCTGCCTTGTAAGACCGATGCCGCGTTGTAGCATACGCCGTTTAAAGCCTGCGGATGGCCCACCACCAAGGTCATGTCCGGCACAGACAAACTTAAGGCCTGCAAGGCCGCATCGCACGCTTGCAAGAAATCGCTGCGCAACAATAAGTCTTCTGGCGGGTAGCCACACAAAGACAACTCGGGCGTAAGCAAGAGCGTGGCGCCTTTGGCTTGCGCCTCTTTTGCGCTGGCAATAATTTTTGCTTGATTGCCGGCCAGGTCACCGACCAAACAATTAATTTGGGCGATAGCGACTATCAATAGGAACCGCCCGCTGCTTTGAGTAAATTAGCAATGTCAGCATGCTGGCCTTTAAGTGCATAAACCAATGCAGTGAGGCCGTATTGGTCTTTTGCTTTGAGTTTCACTTGATGGGCCAGCAGCAATTTCACCGTCTCCAACTGACCATTGCTCACCGCTATGTGCAATATGGGGGTGCCTTCTGCATCCAAATTATTCACGTCGGCACCCGCCTCGATTAGGGCTTTGGCCGCCGCCACTTTGGATTTTTTTACTGCCCAAGTTAAAGCCGTCCATTTGGCCAAATCTTTTTGATTAACCGTTGCCCCGCGTTCTATCAACAAACTGACCACGGCAGCGTGGCCTTCGCGTGCCGCGGTCATGAGTGCGGTCACGCCTTGCTCGTCGCTTAAGGCCAGATTAGCCTGGTGATCCAGTAGGTGTTTAATGGTGGGAAGATCGGCACTTTTGGCGGCGTACATCAACACCGTCGCACCACGGTCACTGCGGCTATTGGCATCCAAACCGTATTCCAGCAACAAGGCCACGGTTTGCGCATGGCCTTCTATCGCTGCAATGCCCAAGGCACTCCAGCCGGACGCATCGCGCACCTTGGCATCGGCGCCTTTTTCAAGCAAGCGTTTAACACTAGCGACATTGTTTCTTTTAGCGGCAAACATCAGCGCAGTCCAACCTTGGTCGTCCTTAGCTTGTATGTCTGCGCCCTTGGCCAGCAAGGCATTCAACACCGCAAGCTGGTCCTTACGGGCGGCATACATGAGCGCCGTGACGCCTTCGGCATCTTTGCTGTTGGCACTCGCGCCGCTGTCCAACAAGGCTTGCACGGTGGCCAAGTCGCCTCGGGCGGCAGCCGTCATCAAGTAAGCCACCTCTTCCCCCGCCATGGCCGGCATGATGCCGAGCAAAGCGCATAAACAGAAAGCCAGCAAGCCGTGTTTATGCATCAGGCGCATGGGGTAGCCTGACCTAACCGGCTTTATGCTTGATGGCGGCCAACACCGCTTCACCCAAACCAGCAGGCGAACTGGCGACCACGGCACCGGCTAATTCTAGAGCGCGTATTTTGTCGGCTGCTTTGCCGCTGCCGCCAGAAATGATGGCGCCGGCATGGCCCATGCGTTTACCGGCAGGCGCGGTTTGACCGGCAATGTATGCGGCCACCGGTTTGCTGATGTGGCTCTTAATGTATTCGGCAGCGGCTTCTTCATCCGAGCCGCCTATCTCACCCACCATAATGATGGCTTCGGTTTCGGCATCCGCCTCAAACATTTGCAAGCACTCGATAAAATTCAAACCTTTAATCGGGTCGCCGCCTATGCCCACGCAAGTACTTTGGCCTAAATTTAAGGCGGTTGTTTGGTGCACGGCTTCGTAGGTTAAGGTGCCGGAGCGCGACACAATACCGACCTTGCCACGCAAATGAATGCTGCCTGGCATGATGCCTATCTTGCATTCGTCGGGAGTGATGACACCCGGGCAATTTGGGCCAATCAAGCGCGCACCGTTGGCTTTTAAGGCGGCTTTCACGTTAAGCATGTCCAACACCGGTATGCCTTCGGTAATGCAAATAATCAGACCGACCCCAGCGTCACAGGCTTCCATGATGGAATCCGCGGCAAAGGCAGGCGGCACGTAGATGACACTGGCCGTGGCCGCGGTTTGCTTGACCGCTTCACGCATGGTATTAAAAACCGGTAAACCTAAATGCGACTGCCCACCTTTACCCGGCGTAACGCCACCGACCATTTTTGTGCCGTAAGCCAAGGCTTGCTCAGAATGAAAACTGCCTTGCTTGCCAGTGAACCCTTGGCATAGCACTTTGGTACTGCTGTTAACTAATATGCTCATAATGTTTTACTTTTTATAATCGTTTATTAAGCCACGCTTAAGACGGCTTGCTTAGCGGCGTCGGTTAAGCCATCAGCGGAGATGATATTCAAGCCGCTGGATTGCAACATTTGCTTACCCAATTCCACGTTGGTGCCCTCTAGGCGCACGATCACCGGGATTTGCATGCCCACGTCTTTCACCGCGGTAATGATGCCCTCGGCTATGATGTCGCAACGCATGATGCCGCCAAATATGTTAACCAATATGGCTTTAACATTCGGGTCAGCCATAATGATCTTAAAGGCTTTAGTCACCGTTTCTGCAGTGGCGCCGCCGCCCACGTCCAAAAAGTTAGCCGGTGCACCGCCGTGCAATTTGATTAAATCCATGGTGGCCATGGCCAAGCCGGCGCCATTAACCATGCAACCTATGTTGCCGTTTAATGCAATGTAATTTAAGCCGGCATGATGCGCCACTGCTTCCTTGCTGTCCTCTTGCGACCAATCGCGCTGTTCGGCCAAGGCTTTTTGCCTATACAGCGCGTTATCGTCCACACTCATTTTGCAATCCAAGGCAAACAGCTTGCCGTCCGTGGTCACAATCAATGGGTTGATTTCCAATAGCGCCAAATCGTTTTCTTTAAACAAGCGGTACAAGCCTTTTAACAAACGGCTGAATGCAGCAATTTGATCGCCGACTAAATCCAACTTAAAGGCCAAGTTACGCGCTTGGTAATCCACCAAACCGTTTAAGGGGCTGCACACTTCTTGCAAAATCTTTTCTGGGCTGACTTGTGCGATTTCCTCTATGTCCATGCCGCCAGCGCTGGAGGCCACCACCACGATGCGTTCCAAGCTTCTGTCCACCAACATGGACAAATACAATTCACGGGCAATCGGCAGGGTTTCTTCTATGAGCACTTGATTAACCGGTTGGCCATCGGGTGCATTTTGGTAAGTTACCAAGGTTTTACCAAGCAACTCGCTGGCCACCATTTGCGCCTCGGCAGTGGACTTAACCACTTTTACGCCACCGGCTTTACCACGGCCACCGGCATGCACTTGGGCTTTCACCACCCAAGCCGAGCTGCCTATCTCTGAGGTGACCGTAGGGGTTTGTTTGGCTACCGAAATCACTTGGCCACGCGGCACGGGAATGCCGTATTTTTGCAGCAAGGTTTTGGCTTGGTATTCGTGCAAATTCATAACAATACAATTCAAAATAAATGGTATGCACATTTTCGCCCAAATCAGGCAAATGCGCCAGCTTTGGCGGCATATTCTATGGTCAACGCGCAACAAGCCGCGCCTGCGTTGGCCATGTGTATAATGACTATTTTTTCATTAAGTCACCCTTATGCGTTTAGTTGTTCAAGGTTCTGCCATCCGCCACGCCCACCTGGCGCACATTCATCAACTGAGTGCCACCAGTGTGCAATTCGTGCAAACAGGCGCCCACGCTTATTACTTAGCTAATCAGACGCAAGCCTTGCCGGCTGTGCAAGCGTTTTGCGCCGAGCAGCACATCGATTGCAGCTACCTGCCTGACCAGCAAGTCCTGGCTAAATTTGGCTTGTGCGTAATGGACATGGACTCCACCCTCATTAGCATAGAGTGCATAGACGAAATTGCCGACATGGTAGGCATCAAACCCCAAGTGGCCGCCATCACCGAGCGCGCCATGCAAGGCGAATTGGATTTTGCGCAAAGCTTGCGTCAACGTGTGGCTTTGCTTAAAGGCTTATCAGAAGCAGATTTAATGCGCGTTCTCAATGAGCGCTTAACGCTTAATCCTGGCGCCGTGGAATGGATAGCGGCCTGCAAAAAAAATAACATCACGACCTTATTGGTCTCGGGCGGCTTCACCTTTTTTGCCGATAAAGTTAAAGCCATGTTGGGCTTGGATTACGCCGTGTCGAATCAACTGGAAATTGTGGATGGCAAACTGACCGGCGGCATTATCGGTGACATCGTCGACGCCCAGCGCAAAGCCGATGAGTTATGCCAATTGCGCGATGCGCTAGGATTAACGGCTGCGCAAACCATCGCCATAGGCGACGGCGCGAATGATCTTAAGATGATGGGGGTAGCCGGCATCGGTGTGGCTTACCATGCCAAGCCTATCGTTCAAACGCAAGCCACTTACGCCCTCAACCACAGCGGTCTAGATGGCGTGATGCATTTACTCAGCACTTAAGGCGCTTAACTCTGCATCGGTAAAGCCTGCCTCACGTCTAGCGGCCAAATTAAATGGCCCGCGCAATTTAGGCGCCAGGTAAGTTACGCACAAGGCTTCAAAGGTAGGCAAGGGTGCCAGCCCTTGTTGTAGGCATAAGTAGTTAAACCAACGGTTACCTATGGCCACGTGGCCGACTTCGTCACGCAAGGTAATGTCTAATATCGCCGCCGCCAACTCATCGCCGGCTTGCGCTAACTTCGCACGCAATGCCGGCAAGGCGTCCAAACCTCGCGCTTCCATGGTGCGTGGCACCAAGGCCATGCGCGCTAAGGCATCGTGCTTGGTTTTGTCGACCATCTCCCACAAGCTGTTGTGCGCATCAAAGTCCCCGTAGGCATACCCCAAGTGCTGCAAATGGTCTTTTAATAAATTGAAATGGCCGGCTTCCTCGCTCGCCACCTTTAGCCAATCAGCATAATAATCAGTTGGCATGCCATCAAATCGCCAGATTGCATCCAAAGCCAAATTAATCGCATTGAATTCGATGTGGCATAAGGCGTGGATCAGGGCGGCACGGCCTGCCACTGTGTTCATGGCGCGGCGCTTAACATGCAATGGCGGCACCAATACCGGCTTGGCTGGTCGGCCTGGGATGGCTAAATCAGCCTGAAGTTTAGCCGCAACAGCAAGCGTCAGTTCACCTTGCTGCCAACGCAAGAAAAGCTGATTAACCGCAGCGGATTTAAGTTCTGGATCCGGCTCGACCAAGCAAGCCAGGGCCAGGTGACGCAGCTCATTAGTGGCAGGCATAGGATTTAGGACATAGGACTGATGTAAAGGGGAGGCTTAAGGTAAAACGATGAAATCCAACTCGCCGGCTTTCATGTCTGGCACCATTAAGATTTTTTCGTCTTTAGTCAGCGCAATATCGGCTGCCGATTGGTAGGTGGCCACCAAGGGCGTGACTTCAGCGTTCATGTCCAAACGAAACACCTTGCCATTTTTCCAATCGCTAACATACATGCTGCCATTGGCATGGTGCACCACACCATCGCCGCCGCCAAAGCCTTCTGCTATATCTAGCAACTGTTTAGTGGCCAAGTTGTAGCTGTATAAAATACCGGAGGCAAAATCCACCACCATCAGCACGTCACCGGTATCATCCATCAATAAACCGTTAGGTGCCAAAATCCGCTTGTCTTGCTGACCGCTGATGAGCAAGCGCACCTGGCCTTGGGCATTAATTTGGTAAACCGCACCGCCTTTACCCTTCAAGTCGCCGCTGTCGCTAACGTATAAATTGCCTGCCAGATCGGCTTCCAAATCATTCAAAAATAGCGGCGTTACCGGGAAGGCCGTGGCGGCAGCAAACACCTCGGCTTGACCTTGCTTGGTCCCACTTATGGCTAATTTTAAGATGCGTTTATTGTCTGCCACGTAAAGTGACTGGCCTATGATGGCCAAGCCTTTTGGGTCATCCAAGCCTTTAGCAAACAGCTTCACCTGCCCCGCTTCGATGACGCTGATTTGACCGTCGCCGTCCACGCCAAAGCCATTGATCTCAGAGACAAATACCCGACCATCGGTTGCTTGCACCACCGATTCCGGCATTTTCAACCCGCTGATTTTTTGGGTGCTTAAAGGGGTAGCCTGAGCCACAGGAATAAAAGCGCTCAACAATAAGGCCAGTAAGGTGTGTTTGGTCATGGTTATTTCCTATGCATGCAGTTAACTAAGCGTATCGGCCCAAATATTGTTGGCCCATGCGTGGGCGTAAGCACCTTCTTTTTCATTGGGGCTGATGGAAACGCCCCCACCCTCGGCCGACACCATCATTTTTTTGCCGGCATCGTAGCGGTAAACGTTGGCCACGTGCATGGCAGCATGATCGTTGATGAAGCTGTAACAGGTGTTAGCAAACACCGGCGCGGCATCAGGCAGATTACCACTCATTAACTGCACTATGGCGCTGGCACAGACCTTGGCTTGATTGCTTGCCATGTGCGCCGATTTTGGCAAACCCGCTGCCACGCTGTCACCCAACACGTGAACGTCTGCTACCAACTTGGATTCGTAAGTTAGAAAATTCACGTCGCACCAAGGGTAGTCTTTTTCCGTTAAGCCGGCTACTTGGGCTATTTTACCCGCGCGTTGCGGCGGAATAAAGTTCAGCACGTCGGCCTTGATACTATCAAATTCAGTGCTCACCGTTTTAGTCGCCAAATTTATGCTGCTAATGGCGTTGTCTGGTCGGTAATCGATAATGCCGGCATAGGTTTCGTTAAAGACTTTGGCAAACAAGCCTTTTTTGGAAATGATTTCCGCGTTGGCATCGAGCACGATGACACGGCTTTTGGCCTTGTGCTGCTTGAAATAACTGGCCACTTGGCAAGCGCGTTCATAAGGCCCTGGTGGGCAACGATACGGCGCCTTGGGCACGTTCATGACAAACACCCCACCGTCTGCCATGGCCTCCAACTGTTGCCGTAAATTGACCGTTTGCCAACCGGCTTTCCAGGCATGCGGCACTTGTTTTTGCGCGTCTAAGCTGGCCAACATAGGCCATTCTTGGTAATTAAAATCCACGCCCGGGGCGACGATCAATCGGTCGTAACTGAGTGTGCCGCCCAGCATGGTGATTTTCTTAAGGGATGCATCTATGGCGGTTACCGTGTCATGCCTAAAAATAACACCGTGATTGCCCTGCAAAGCATCGTAGCCAAAGGTCAGCTCGTTGATGCTTTTACTGCCTCCCAAAACCAAATTGCTCATGGGGCAGGATACAAACTGGCGGTTGGCCTCGACCAGCACCACCTCGATGGCACCCAAGCTCCACAAGCGCAGGTATTTCGCTGCCGTGGCACCGGCATAGCCACCGCCAACGATAACCACGCGACCCAATGGCGGCTTGCTGGCCATGGCCAAGCTAGGACGGCTTGCTAAAACCAAGCCGGTTGCGCACATGGCCTTGATAAAAGCCCGTCTATTAAATGGCTCAGCCATGCTCGGCCTCTAATTTTTGTGGGCTTAAGGGTAGCCGTATGACGCGTTTTTGCATGGAAAAATGCGTGGCCAGCATGTCGATTTCTTCCAAACTTAAACCCCTGCTGTGTTGGTGCATGATGGTGGCCTTGCGAGTGCCGTCTCTAAAACTCAATAGCTTGCTTAAGAGATCATCACGCGTCCTGCCGGCCAAAACCGGGTTATTCTCTTCACTGGCATTGCCACCCTCTTTTACCATGGCATTGCCTTGCGTGCCGTGGCAAGCAGCGCAGGAGGCCGCTAAAGTTCGCACGTGGGTGGCTTGCTCGGGGCTAAAAGCAAAAACCCCATCGGCATGGCCAATGATGGGCCATAGCGATGGGGTGATGAGGCTAGCTAGCAGTAAGCAAAAAGTCGATGCGGTTTTCATCGGGTTCCTTGCTTACCGTATCGGCTTAGTCTAGAAACAACGCTCTTCTAAGCAACCGTCTTCTTTCACGCCTAATTTGGTTAACAATTCCACCATGGGTTTATCGTTCACGTCTTTAACCGCACGCAAAATCGACACGTCGGCTTTTAATTTAATGTTGATGTCGGCACCACTGGCAGCCAACAATTTAACCATCTCTGGGTAGCCATTAAATACCGCTAAATGAAATGCAGTGTTGTGGGATAGCGGGTGGATGTAATTTAAATCGCCGCCTTTGCTAACGATGTATTTAACCACTTCCAATTGGTTTTTATTGGCTGCCATTTGGATAGGCGACCAGGCAAACGATTTGTAATTGGCATTAGCCGCATCGGCTTCCACGTATTTTTTAACGATTTTCATGTTGCCACTGGTGATGGCCTCAACGAACTCAATCGCGTCATCATCCGACACAAGGGCCATGGCGTTCATGGAAAAACTTAATACGATTGCAGCTAACAAGGTGTTCAAAAATTTCATGTTACTCATCTCCAAGGTTGTTTTTATACTTAATTAATGTGGCGTCTTGCATTGCGGAACATACGAATCCAAGCACTGTCTTCACCGTCCCCGCAACGCTGCCAAGTATTTTGCACGTTGCGTATAACCCGCTCAGGATGTGGCATCATAATACTAAATCGGCCGTCTGTGCTGGTTAATCCGGTTAGCCCTTGTGGCGAACCATTCGGGTTATACGGATAAGTCGTGGTTGGCTGAGAGGCGTGATCAATGAAACGCATGGTCACTAACTTATCTGCCAACAGCCCATTGACTGCGCTCGCGTCAGAAAATTCCGCATACCCTTCACCGTGTGCCACGGCTATCGGCATTTTACTGCCGGCCATGCCTTTAAAGAACAAGGACGGGCTGTCCAACACCTCCACCATGGCCAAGCGCGCTTCAAACTGCTCAGATTGGTTGCGCACAAAATGCGGCCAATGACCGGCACCCGGAATCAACTCGCGCAAATTACTCATCATCTGGCAACCGTTGCAAACCCCTAAGGCAAAGCTGTCAGAACGGGCAAAAAAGGCCGAGAACTCATCGCGGGCACGGGCATTAAAAAGAATGGACTTAGCCCAGCCTTCGCCGGCACCCAAGACGTCGCCGTAAGAGAAGCCGCCGCAAGCCACAAAGCCAGCGAAATCAGCCAAGCTCACTCGACCGGCAATCACGTCACTCATGTGCACGTCAAACGTGGCAAAGCCGGCTCTATCAAACGAGGTCGCCATCTCTACTTGGCCGTTCACACCTTGCTCACGCAAAATCGCCATTTTTGGACGCGCGCCCGCATTGATATAAGGCGCAGCCACGTTGTCGTTCACATCAAAGCTTAATTCGCTAAATAAGCCACGGTTGTTCACGTCTAAAATCTTGTCGTACTCTTGTTGCGCACACACCGGGTTGTCACGCAGTGTTTGCATGCGGTAAGTGGTTTCCGACCACATGCGGTGCAAGTTAACACGGCTGTCGCTGAACACCATTTTGCCGTGCTGCTTAATCGCTACGAGGTCGCCCTGCACCACCTCGCCTATAACATGGGCCAAACCATTAAACTGCGCGGCAATCGCCGGCGCTTGATTGGCAGGCACTTGGATAACAGCACCCAATTCTTCGTTGTATAACATGCTGGCGATGTCGCCGGATAAGGCAGACACATCGATTTGCAAGCCGCAATGGCCGGCAAAAGCCATTTCCACTAAGGTACTGAATAAACCACCGTCGGATCTATCGTGGTAAGCCAGCAATTGACCGGCTACATTCAAGGCTTGTATGGTGTTGAAGAAATGCTTTAATTGCGTGGCATCGTCCACATCCGGCGCTTCGTTACCCAGCGCGCCATAAACTTGCGCCAAACTGGAACCGCCCATGCGATTTTTACCCGCACCCAAATCAATTAAGATTAACTTGGTATCGCCGTCGGTTTGCAATTGCGGCGTTAAGGTTTTGCGTGCATCCGGCGTGGCGGCAAACGCCGTCACCACCAATGAGATAGGCGAGGTCACTGACTTATCTAGTCCGTTTTCTTGCCACACGGTTTTCATGCTCATGGAGTCTTTGCCGACCGGTATGCTGATGCCTAACTCTGGGCACAAGGCCATGCCCACGGCTTTAACCGTGGCATACAAGGCAGCGTCTTCCCCGGCGTGACCGGCTGGCGCCATCCAGTTGGCGGACAATTTCAACTCGCTGATGTCGTCCACCAAGCAGGCCGCCATATTGGTCAGCGCTTCGCCTATGGCCATGCGTCCCGATGCCGGCGCATCGATCAAGGCTAAGGGCGCTTTTTCACCGATGGCAAAGGCTTCGCCGCAATAGGTTTCATAACCGGCCAAGGTCACAGCCACATCGGCCACCGGCACTTGCCATGGGCCAACCATTTGCTCGCGTGCCACCAAACCGGTGACCGAACGGTCGCCTATGGTGATTAAGAAAGTTTTATCGGCCACACCTGGCAAGCGCAACACGCGTGCCGCGGCGTCTTGCAAATCGATGTTAGCGGTAGCAAACGGGCTTAGTTGACGGCTGGTGCTTTTAACATCGCGGGTCATCTTAGGCGGTTTGCCCAATAACACCGACATGTCCATGTCTACCGGCTTGTTAGCAAAATGGCTGTCGGCCACCGTTAAATGGCGCTCGGCTGTGGCCACGCCGACCACCGCAAACGGGCAACGCTCGCGCTCGCAAATCGCTTTGAAGCGTGGCAAATCTTCTTGCAGTATGGCCATCACGTAACGCTCTTGCGCTTCGTTGCTCCATAATTCGCGTGGCGACATGCCCGGCTCTTCATTGTGCACGTCACGCAATTGGAAGGTCGCGCCGACGCCGGCATCGTTGACCAATTCAGGGAAGGCATTGGAAATACCACCGGCGCCGACATCGTGTATGCTCAAAATCGGGTTAGCCTCACCCAGTTGCCAGCAACGGTCTATCACCTCTTGCGCGCGTCGTTCCAATTCTGGGTTGCCGCGTTGCACCGAATCGAAATCCAGATTTTCCACGTTGCTGCCGGTGTCCATGCTAGACGCGGCGCTGCCACCCAAACCGATCAACATGGCCGGCCCGCCTAATTGTATGAGGGCCGCGCCGGCCGGTATTGGATTCTTTTTAGCATGCTGGGCGGAAATATTGCCTATGCCGCCGGCCAACATAATCGGCTTGTGGTAACCGCGCATTTCGCTTTGGCCCTTGGCATCCACACTGGCCAATTCAAAGCTACGGAAATAGCCGGCAATGTTAGGACGCCCAAACTCGTTGCTGTAGGCCGCGCCGCCTAATGGGCCGTCTATCATGATTTGGAACGGTGAAGCGATACGACCCGGCTTGCCGTAAGCGGCTTGCTCCCAAGGTTGAATGAAATCGGGTATGGCCAAATTGGATACCGAGAAACCGCTCAAGCCTGCTTTAGGCTTGGAGCCGCTGCCGGTTGCACCTTCATCACGAATCTCGCCGCCGGCCCCGGTCGCCGCGCCGGCAAAAGGAGATATAGCGGTGGGGTGGTTATGCGTTTCCACCTTCATCAAGTAATGCATTTCTTCTTCAACAAAGCGGTATGCACCGTCGGCAGTCGGATAGAAACGTTTGGTTTTGGTACCGGGCGCTTGCCCCGCCACAATCGATGAATTGTCCGAATAAGCCACCACGGTTTTGCCAGGGTTGAGCTTATGAGTATTGCGTATCATGGCGAACAAAGACAGGTCTTGCACCTCGCCGTCTATCACCCAATCCGCATTGAATATTTTATGGCGGCAATGCTCGGAGTTGGCTTGGGCAAACATCATCAATTCCACATCGGTGGGATTGCGTTGGATTTTAGTGAAGTTATCGAATAAATAATCCACTTCATCGGGCGATAAGGCCAAGCCCTTGTCGGCATTGGCTTTCTCTAGGGCGACTTTACCGCCTTGCAATAGGTCCACACGGCTCAATGGCTTAGGGCTATCGCTATGGTATAGCTGCTCGGCGTCTTGCAGATGGGCAAACACGCCTTCGGTCATGCGGTCGTGTATCAGTGGCAACAATAACTGACGCTCCGCTGGCGTCAAGGCTAGGCCGTTATGTGTTTGCACGTAATAGGCTACACCACGCTCTACCCTTTGCACCTCGGGCAAACCGCAATGCTGAACGATGTCGGTCGCGCGCGACGCCCAAGGCGAGATGGTGCCTATGCGCGGCAACACCAAGAAAAATTCACCGGTTGGGTCTTCTGCTGGCAACTGCGGGCCGTAGGTTAACACCTGTTCCAACCGTGTTTGCTGCGCCGCGCCCAAAGCCGCGTCTTTAGTCCAAATGAAATGCCTAAACTCCGCATACAAATGCTTGATATTGCTGCCGGATGCGCCCTCCTTGGCTTGCAAGATAGCCAAGATTTTATCAATGCGAAATGGGGATAAAGCTGCGCTGCCACGCAGACTAAGCATAGAAGAGGTTGCGTTAGTTGGAGTCATGAAGTTGGGCTAAAAAATAAGAGCAATGGCGAAAGCTGAATTCTATCAGATAGCAGGGTGCTAGAGCGATTAAGCCCTGACAAAAAAACCTAAGTAATTGAGGCCTAAAAAACAATAAAGGGGGCGCACGCACCCCCTTTATTTAATACCATGACCGGCAATAAGCCCAGCATAATACTTATTGCTTAGAACCCACCTGCCAGATGTGTTTAGCGTAATCGCCTATGGCCCTATCGCTGGAGAATTTAGCCATGTTAGCCACATTTAAAATAGCCATGCGTGTCCACTCATCAGGCTTTTGGTACAACTGCCCGACACGGTCTTGGGTTTCAATGTAGCTGGCGTAATCGGCTAACAACAAATACTGGTCGCCGTTGTTGAGCAAATTGTCCACCACCGCTTGGTAGCGGTTCGGTTCTTCCACCGAGAAGAAGCCGCCCGCTATCATGTCCAACACCTGTTTCAATTCGGCATTGGCTTCGTAATAATCACGCGGCTTGTAACCGTTAGCCTTGGTCTCCGCCACTTGCGGCGTGGTTAGGCCAAAGATAAAGATGTTCTCCAAGCCCACTTCTTCCATGATCTCGACGTTGGCGCCATCCAAGGTGCCTATGGTCAGCGCGCCGTTAAGCGCCATTTTCATGTTGCCGGTGCCGCTGGCTTCGGTACCCGCCGTGGAGATTTGCTCAGACAAATCGCTGCCTGGGAATAGGATTTCCGCCGCCGACACCTCGTAGTTGGGGTAATACACCACTTTCAGTTGGTCGCCCACCGCCACGTCTTCGTTGACGATGGCCGCCACATCATTAATCAATCGGATAATCTGTTTGGCCATCCAATAACCCGGTGCGGCTTTACCGCCAAAAATGATGGTGCGCGGCGTGATGCCTTTTTCACCGCGGCGTATGCGGTTGTACAAGGTGATGACGTGCAAGACATTGAGCAACTGGCGTTTGTATTCGTGTATGCGCTTAATCTGCACATCAAACAAACTGTTTACATTGAGTTTAATGCCGGTTTTTTGCTCTATCTTGTCGGCCAAACGTTGTTTATTGGCTAGCTTCACTTTAGCAAAGGCCTTGCGGAAATCGGCATCATCGGCCAAAGGCGTGATTTTTTTGATTTGCGTGAGGTCTTTTTTGAAACCGGCGCCTATGGCTTTTTCGATCAAAGCGGTTAAGCCTGGGTTGGCTTGGTTGAGCCAACGACGCGGGGTAATGCCATTGGTCACATTGGTCATTTTGCCCGGGTAAATTTTATCGAAATCGGCAAACAGGTGCTGCTTCAACAGCTCGCTGTGCAAGGCGGCCACGCCGTTTACCGTGTGGCTACCGACCACTGCCAAGTGTGCCATGCGCACCCGTCTGCCGTGGCTTTCATCGATGATGGAAACGCGACGCAATAAATCGGCATCCCCAGGGAAATGGTGATTCACCGTGTGCAAAAATTCGTGGTTAATTTTGTAAATGATTTCCAAATGGCGCGGCAACAAGCGGCCGAATAATTCCACCGACCATGTTTCCAGCGCTTCTGGCATCAGCGTGTGGTTGGTGTATGCAAAAATCTTCACCACCAAACCCCATGCCAAATCCCAAGCCAAGCCATGCACGTCGACCAATTGGTACATCATCTCGGCCACGCCTATGGACGGATGGGTGTCGTTTAACTGGATCGCAACTTTCTCTGGCAACAATTTCCAATCGGCCGGCTTATTCATGTCGTGCGCACTCAAAAAGCGTCGCAAAATGTCTTGTATGGAGGCCGATACGAAGAAATACTGTTGTTTCAAACGCAGTTCTTTACCGAGCACCGAGGTGTCGTTGGGGTACAAGACTTTGGAAATATTCTCGCTGTCGTTGCGCTCTTGCACCGACTTTTCGTAATTGCCATCGTTAAAATGGCCTAGATCGAATTCACGCGCGGCCTTGGCCGACCATAAGCGCAGGCTGTTGACCGTTTCCGCCCCGTAACCGGGAACCGGCACATCGTAAGCCATGGCCACCACGTGTTCGGCATCCACCCAATGCTGGGCTTCTTCACCGGATTCGGCTTCGTATTTCACCACATGGCCATAAAACTTAATGTGGTAGGTGGCTTCTGGGCGTTGAAACTCCCAAATATTCCCGTAGCGTAACCAATTGTCGGGATTTTCAACTTGCTGACCGTTTTCTATGGTTTGCTTGAACATGCCGTATTCGTAACGGATACCGTAACCGGTCGCCGGAATAGCCATGGTGGCCATGGAATCTAAGAAACAAGCAGCTAAACGACCCAAACCACCGTTGCCCAAGGCCGCGTCGTTTTCCATTTCCACGGTATTTTCTAAATCGCGACCCAAGCTGCTCAAGCCTGCCTTTAATTGGTCATTGACGCCCAAATTAAGTGCGGCATTGCTGAGCATGCGCCCGATTAAAAACTCCAAGGATAAATAGTAAACACGTTTTGGGTCATCGCGGTAATAGGCTTCCGCGGTTTTTACCCAACGTTCCACCACGTGATCGCGCACCGTGTAACTGGCCGCTTCATACCAATCTCTTGGCGTGGCGGCGTCGCTGGTTTTAAAGCTAGAAAAAATCAAATGATTCTGCAAAGCCTGATCAATAGGCGAAAGTTTAGGCAACACGGCTGCTTTGGTCTTGGTTTTTACGCTGTTTTTTTCACTGGCTTTAGCCGATGTTTTTGTGGATTTTTTTAATGGATTTTTTACTGCGGATTTCACTGAGCTGGTCATGGTTGCCTTCTATTGCGTCGCTTAAGGTGGGTCTAGCACTATCAATTTATAGGTGTATTTTAGCAAAAATTGTGCCAGCTATAAATGACAGAAATGCTACCAAAATGTAACGGCCATAAAAAACCCGCTAAGCAATGCTTAGCGGGTTGATCGTTGGGCTTATTGCAATTAAACAATCAAGCTGTTCATGCGCTTCACAAAACTGGCTGGGTCATTCAGGCTGCCGCCCTCTGCCAACAAGGCTTGATCAAACAAGACCAAGGCCAAGTCATTAAACACCGCGTCTGCCGTTTCATTTTCCAAACGCTTGACCAATTTATGGCCAGGGTTGATCTCCAAGATGGGTTTGGATTCCGGTGCAGTTTGCCCGGCCGCCTTCAACATGCGCGCTAGGTTGCCGGATAGATCGTTGGCATCGCTCACCAAACAAGCCGGCGAATCGGTCAAGCGGTGCGTGACCCGCACGTCTTTGACTTGCTCACCCAAACTGGTTTTGATTTTTTCCACCAAAGACTTGGCTTCTTCTTCGATTTTCTTCTGGATGTCTTTTTCGGTGTCGGATTCCAACTTACCCAAATCCAAGTCGCCTTTAGCGATGGACTGAAGTTTCTTACCATCAAACTCGGTCAGGCTGCCTAATAACCACTCGTCCACACGATCAGACAAGAGCAATACTTCAATGCCTTTTTTGCGGAAAATTTCCAAATGAGGGCTGTGTTGCGCGGCAGCAAAACTCTCGGCGGTAATGTAATAAATCAGCTCTTGCTCAGCTTGCATGCGCGCTATGTAGTCTTTCAGCGACACGCTTTGCTCTTCGCTGTCGGCCTTGGTTGAGGCAAACCTCAGCAAGCCGGCAATTTTGTCTTTGTTTGCAAAATCTTCACCCGGGCCTTCTTTTAGCACGCGGCCAAACTCGGCATAAAACTTAGCGTAATCGTCCGGTTTGTTCTCCGCCATGTCTTCTAGCAAGCTTAAAACCTTTTTCACTGAACCGGCTTTGATGGCATCCACGTCGCGACTCGATTGCAAGATTTCGCGTGACACGTTCAAGGGCAAATCACTGGTATCAATGACGCCTCGTACAAAGCGCAAGTATTGCGGCATTAATTTTTCCGCGTCCTCCATGATGAACACGCGTTTGACGTACAACTTAATGCCATGGCGTCGCTCACGGTCGTACAAATCGAACGGCGCTTTGCTTGGTATGTACAACAAGGAGATGTATTCTTGTTTGCCTTCCACGCGACTGTGCGTGTAGCTCAGGGCGTTTTCAAAATCGTGCGAAACGTGTTTATAAAACGCTTGGTACTCGTCCTCAGTGATGTCGTTTTTATTGCGCGCCCACAAGGCCGAGGCGGTGTTGACCGTTTCGTCTTCGTCGGTCGGCACCTCGGCGCCGTCTTTCCATTCCGATTTCTTCATGACGATGGGCAAGGTGATGTGATCGGAGTATTTGCGGATGATGGTTTTGAGTTTCCAGTCGCTTAAAAACTCGTCTTCGGCTTCACGCAAATGCAACACCACGTCGGTACCGCGGGTGGCCTTGTCTGCTTCTTCTAAAGTAAAATCGCCTTCGCCGCTGGATTCCCAGCGAACGGCTTTGGTTTCACCTGCACGGCGGGTGGTTAAACTGACTTTATCGGCAATGATAAAAGCCGAATAAAAGCCCACACCAAATTGGCCTATCAGGTTGGCGTCCTTCGCTTGATCGCCGGACAAGGCGTTAAAGAATTCTTTGGTGCCGGATTTAGCAATGGTGCCGATGTTGCTAATCACTTCATCGCGGTTCATGCCTATGCCGTTATCGCTAATGGTGACGGTGCGCGCGTCTTTATCGAAAGCGATGCGTATTTTTAAATCGCTGTCGCCGTCATACAAGGCACCGTTAGAGATGGCCTCGAAACGCAATTTATCGGCGGCATCCGATGCATTGGAAATGAGTTCGCGCAAGACAATTTCTTTATTGCTGTACAGTGAATGGATCATCAATTGCAAGAGTTGCTTAACCTCAGCCTGAAACGGCATGGATTGTTTATTGTTCGTTTTTGCGTTGCTGTCTTTTGCCACGGGTGTTGCTCCTAAAATTTTTTACTTTAAAAAAACACTGTGCTCTAGTTGGGGGTGATGCGGAATATTTCAAGTGAAAAATTATTTGTCATAAAACTTTCAAACTATAATGACAAAATAAACAATAATACTGTTTATTTCGTTTTGGAATAAACGCTGGCCACCCCCTAAGGCACCTTTATCAAATGCACGCCCCACTAGACAAATCTTTATTAGCCGCCATCGACTTAGGCTCGAATAGCTTTAGGCTGGAAATTGGCCAAGTGAACAGCGGCTTTATCCAACGCGTGGAATACCTAAAGGAACCGGTGCGCCAAGGCGGCGATTTAGACGAAGACCGAAACCTAACCATGGATGCCATGGAGCGCGGCGTGCGCTGCTTGGCGCGCTTTGGCGAACGCATACAAGGCTTTGACCCTAGCCACGTGCGGGCCGTTGCTACGCAAACCTTACGCGAAGCCAATAACCGTGATGTGTTTCTAAAAATGGCGAAAAAGGCACTGGGCTTTGATGTGGAAGTGATCTCCGGGGTGGAAGAAGCCCGCCTAATCTACCAAGGCGTCAGTCGCTTTCTACCGCAATCGAATGAACGCCGTTTGGTCATAGACATAGGCGGTCGCTCCACCGAATTTATCCTGGGTCAGGGCTTTAATGCGCAGCACACCGCTTCCTTGCACGTGGGCTCGGTGGCCTGGTCTTTAAAACATTTTGCTAACGGCGAATACAGCGAAAACGCCTTCACCCGCGCCGAGATTGCCGCCGAATCGATCTTTGATACGCTGGGCGTCAATTACCATCAAAAACACTGGGACGTCGCTTACGGCGCATCCGGCACAGTGGGAGCGATTGCCGATGTGCTGGAACAATACGGCAGGCCCGCTGACACCATCAGCAAGGAAGGCTTGTTGTGGCTGCGCGAGGAATTGCTGCGCGCCAAGCACACCGATAAATTGCGTTTACTCGGCTTAAAAGAAGAACGCAAAGCGGTGATTGCCGGCGGCTTATCCATCATGCTAGGGGTGTTTGACTTTTTAAACATAGACACCATGAACGTCGCCAAAGGCGCGCTCAGGCATGGCTTGATGTACGACATGTTAGCCCAAGACACCACCATGCTGGACATGCGAAATGCCTCCGTCTTGCACCTGATGCATAAGTTTGCCGTGGACGAAGCGCATGCCAAAACCGTTGCTCTGGTGGCGGAAAAATTATTTGAAAAGATTAGCGCCGACACTCAATTTGCTGCCGGCGAACAAGCCACCCATGCGCGTAAACTCCAATGGGCTAGCCTGCTACACGAAATGGGCTGCATGGTGTCGCCGATAGACGCGCATTTACACGGCGCCTACATATTGGATCACGCTGAACCGGCCGGCTTTTCTCAGAACGAGTTGCACCGCTTAAGCTTATTGGTCTTAGGTTACCGAGGCAAACTCAAACGCCTGGAAGCCGATTTCTCGGATAGGATTTTTGTTATGCAGTTAGCCTGTTTGCGCTTGGCCGTGATTTTATGCCACGCCAGACAAATGCCTAATTTGCGTGGCTTACAACTGGCCAGCAAGAACAATGTCATTGACTTGAACCTGCCAAGCTCTTGGGCAGAAAAATACCCGCAGTCCTATTATTTATTGGACGAAGAAACCGTGGCTTGGCAAAAAACCAATTGGGCCTTTCAGCTAAGCCTGGTCTAATCGCTTTGTCATAAAAACTTCACTTGCTAGTATTATTTAACAATATAAACTATTTATACCGTTTATTAAGGATTTAAACATGTCAGAAAACACAGCAAAACCAGTTGCTACAACAAATGTAGCGGCAAAACCAAGCACCGCGAAGCCGGCTAAAAAAACCGCAGCCCCTAAGGCCGCTGCCGTTAAAGCAAGCGCCAGCGCAAAGGCTAGCAAAAAACCCGTCGCAGCCAAAGCCGTGTCCGCAAAAGCAGCGGTCTCTAAACCAGTCGTTGTGAAAAAAGTGGCGGCAGTAAAAGTGCCTAAAGCACCGAAATTAAAAATGGAACGCGACAGCTTCACCATGCCGAAAACCGAATACGCGCAGTTTGCCGTATTAAAAG
>SXLB01000023.1 GCA_005777825.1 Methylotenera sp.
AAGATGGCCAAACCTTGAGCCATATTAGCCAGCTTGATCATGAAGCCAGAGTGGAAGAAATTGCCCGCATGTTAGGCGGCTTGGCCATCACCGAGACGACCCGGCAACACGCCAGAGAGATGCTGGCCTAGCTGAGTAGTGATTAGTCTTTGGCGCAGGGTTGTTGTTTGCACATGCCGTAAATAGTTAGTGCGTGGTCTTGCATGGTGAAACCCAATTTGGCGGCGGCACTTTCTTGTCTTTTTTCAATTTCCGCATCGTAAAACTCTGCAACACGCCCGCATTTAACGCAAACGACGTGGTCGTGATGGCCGCCGCTGTTGAGCTCAAACACGGCTTTGCCGCTTTCGAAATGGTGGCGAACCAGCAAGCCGGCTTGTTCAAATTGCGTGAGCACCCGGTAAACCGTGGCCAAACCCACGTCTTCGCCTGCATTAAGCATGACTTTGTAAATGTCCTCGGCAGACAGGTGCCGCTCTTTGCTGTTTTCAAACAGGCTTAATACCTTAAGTCTGGGTAAAGTGGCTTTAAGGCCGGCGTTTTTTAAGTCTCTCTGATCTTGCATACGGGATTACTCACTATTAACAATGTCGGTGTTTTGGCTTGGCTGTCTCCGTGTTATATTAACGCTAATTCTAATTTAAGTCATACTATGCGCAATTTATCTGCTACGCGTTACTCCATCCTGTTGTTGGCCTTGTTGTGTGCATCCTGTGGCACCGCCTTGCCTAGCATTAAACCCTACAAGTTGGATGTGCAACAAGGTAACGTGGTTACCTCAAAAATGCTCTTGCAGTTGCGCCCTGGCATGACCCAGTCGCAAGTGCGTTTCATCATGGGCACCCCGCTTATTCAAGACAGTTTCCACGGCAAACGTTGGGATTACGTTTACCTAATGCGTGAAAACGGCAAAATCACCGAGCAGCGTCGGGTCATATTGGATTTTGAAAACGACCTATTAAAAACCGTGCGCGGTGACGTCATTCCATCTACTGCTGATGCCAGCAAGTCCAATGAAGTGGCCGATAACAGCGGCACGCGCGTCATTAACCCATCGGCTAAATCGGAAGACAAAAGCCTATTTAGTACATTGAAATTCTGGGAAAAAGAGCCGGCAGCCAACCCGGTGCCACAGGCCAAAGCAGACGAGCCGGCCAAGCAGGCAGTGGCCCCGGCTGTTGCCAGCCAAGCTAAGCCCGCAGAAAGCAAACTAACAGAAACCCAGCCGCTTGAAGCGGCTGCTGCGCCAGTCGCTACCACCCCAGAGCCGCCATCGGTATTGGCCGTGCCCTTGTTGCCGACTGAGCCCAGTCCGGTTGCTGCCACAGCAGCTGCCGCTGTTGAAACGCCTGCTGCGGTGGCGCCTGTTCAGACTGAAGCTGCGCCACCGGTTGCGCCAACTGCTGTTGATTCGCCTGCTGCTGAACCGGCGGCTGTTGAAGCTGCTACGGAAGCAAGCCCAGTTGAAGCGAGTGTTGTTGAAGCCAGCTCGGCCGAGCCGCTAGCCACGCCAGTTGCAACACCAGTCTACGAATCGCCATCGGGCATGCAGTTTGAGCGTAACTTAAGTAAGCTGCCGGAGGACATCGCGCCACCACCAGCACCTGAGCCAGCGCCGGTAGTGAAAAAACCGCCTGCGGCCAGCACCGAGTTGCCTAAAACAAAAGAGCTGCCGGTGACCGCTAAGCCCAGTTTTTTTGATCGCATGCTAGAGAAAATTGGCTTCTAAGGCCGCTTTACAATCCAAACAGTATTTATCAGGTAGTTATTATGGCTAATCCATTAAAAATCGTTATCGCCGGATGCTCAGGTCGCATGGGCCACGCTTTATTAGAAGCGGTGTTTGCTGATGCCGATTTAGTCTTGCACGGCGCCCTAGATCGCGCAGCTAACCCGCAGCTTGGCCGTGATGCTGGCGAGCAATTTGGTATCGTGTCCGGTGTAAAACTAAGTGATGACATCAATGCGGCCTTAAGAAATGCCGATGTCTTGGTCGACTTTACCCGCCCAGAAGCCAGCATGGCTTACCTGGCCGCTTGCCAACAGCACGGGGTGAAAATGATCATAGGCACAACCGGCTTTTCGGCCGAGCAAAAGCTGGCTATTGAGCTGGCTGCCAAACAAACCGCCATCGTCTTTGCGCCCAATATGAGTGTGGGCGTGACCTTGTTAATTAGCTTGGTGCAAGCCGCCGCTAAGGTCTTGCATAGCGGTTACGACATCGAGATATTGGAAGCCCACCATAGGCATAAAGTGGATGCCCCATCGGGCACGGCTTTGCGTTTAGGTGAGGCGGCCGCCAGTGCCTTGGGGCGCAATTTAGACGAGTGTGCAGTCTACGGCCGCGAGGGTGTCACCGGTGAGCGTGATCCCAGCACCATAGGCTTTGCCACCGTCCGCGGTGGCGACGTGGTGGGCGATCACACGGTCTTGTTTGCCGGCACCGGCGAGCGGGTTGAGTTAACGCACAAGGCCAGCAGTCGTGCCACCTTTGCCTTGGGCGCCTTGCGTGCCGCTAAATTTTTAAGCAGCAAAGCACACGGCTTGTTTGACATGCAGGACGTGCTTAATTTACGCTAAGTTATAAGCTGGCCTAGCCGGCTGTGGAATAAAATATTCCATGGCTATTTTGCAATACGACGTTGAAATGCCAGCCGACTTTCGCTATAATTCGTTAATTCTGAAACGGGAAGAGTACACCTACTCCTCCCGTTTTGCGTATCTACCATCCGTTCATGATGGAAAACGATTATAAAAATTATTATTAGCGCACTTAAAAACAGTTAAGTGAACTAAAACAAGGAGTTGCTGTGTCACAAAACCTGCCCGCCATACTAGTACTTGCAGATGGAACTGTGTTTCGTGGTAGCTCTATTGGTGTATCAGGTCAGGCCAGCGTCGGCCAAACAGTCGGTGAAGTGGTGTTCAACACCTCCATGACCGGCTACCAAGAAATCTTAACCGACCCTTCTTACACCAAGCAAATTGTCACCCTAACTTACCCACACATTGGCAATTACGGCGTTAATCCAGAGGACGTTGAGTCTGGTCAAGTTTATGCCGCCGGTTTGATCATTCGTGACCTGCCATTAATTCACAGCAATTTTAGAAACAGCCAATCTTTAAGCGCGTATTTGGTGACCAATAAAGTGGTGGCCATTGCCGATATCGATACGCGTAAATTAACCCGTATCCTGCGTGAAAAAGGCGCCCAAACCGGCGCCATCATCGCCGGTGAAGCGGATGAGGCGAAAGCCATAGCCGCCGCCATGAGCTTGATTCAGGGCTTCCCTGGCTTGACTGGCATGGATTTGGCTAAAGTGGTCACCTGCAACAAGCCCTATGAATTCACTGAAGCCGAGTGGTCGCTAGGTCAAGGCTATAGCCAGCCACCGGCTAAAAAATTCCATGTGCTGGCTTACGACTACGGCGTCAAGCGTAACATTTTGCGTATGTTGGTGTCGCGCGGTTGCAAAGTTACCGTGGTGCCGGCCCAGACTGCGGCGGCCGACGTGTTAGCCTACCAGCCGGATGGCGTGTTTTTATCCAATGGCCCGGGTGACCCAGCGCCATGCGATTACGCCATTGCTGCCATTAAAACCATAGTTGACAGCGGCGTGCCCACTTTTGGTATTTGCTTAGGTCACCAATTGTTGGCCTTAGCCAGTCAAGCAAAAACCCACAAAATGAAATTCGGTCACCACGGTGCCAACCACCCGGTGCAAGACATCAAAACCAAGCGCGTTTACATCACCAGTCAAAACCACGGTTTTGCGGTCGATGCCGCCAGCTTGCCGGCCAACCTTAAAACCACGCATGTCTCTTTGTTTGATGGCAGCTTGCAAGGCATAGCCCGCACCGATAAACCGGCCTTTAGTTTCCAAGGTCACCCTGAGGCTAGCCCAGGCCCGACAGAAATGAGTTATTTGTTTGATCAATTTATTGAATTAATGGAAAAAAACTAGGCTGACCTTAAACTTTGGAGAGCGCGCTAGGCGAGCTAACTGAAAACGGTCGACCCAGGATTAACAACTGAGAAACTATGGCAAAACGTACAGACATTAAATCCATACTTATCATAGGCGCAGGGCCTATCGTAATTGGTCAAGCATGCGAGTTTGATTACTCTGGCGCGCAGGCATGCAAAGCCCTACGCGAAGAAGGCTCCCGCGTTAT
>SXLB01000024.1 GCA_005777825.1 Methylotenera sp.
CGCTTGGTTGAGCATAAAAAAGACGTGGTGATTTTACTGGATTCAATTACCCGTTTAGCCCGTGCTTACAACACCGTCATCCCATCATCCGGCAAAGTATTAACCGGCGGGGTGGATGCCAATGCACTGCAACGTCCTAAACGGTTTTTTGGTGCCGCGCGTAACGTTGAGGAAGGCGGCTCATTGACCATCATTGCTACCGCATTGGTTGACACCGGCTCACGCATGGATGACGTTATCTATGAAGAGTTTAAAGGTACCGGCAATATGGAAATCCATCTTGATCGCAAAATGGCTGAAAAACGCCAGTACCCTGCCATCAACGTCAACAAATCCGGCACCCGTCGTGAAGAGTTGCTCATCGAGAAAGACGTGCTACAGAAAATTTGGGTATTACGCAAACTGCTCTATCCTATGGACGACATCGAAGCGATGGAATTCTTGCTCGACAAGATTAAAGCCACCAAAAATAATGCGGATTTCTTTGACAGCATGCGCAGAGGCTAATCCGCCAAGGTGTTTTAATTTACAAGCCATCCTTGCATAGCAAGGCAAATGTAAATATAATGCCGGGTTCTTACAAAATCAGCTGTCGTATCGTTCGGCAAAATTGAGGTTACTATAATGAAAGATGGAATTCACCCAGAATACCGCGACGTTGTTTTTCAAGACATCGGCGCAGACTTTACCTTTATGACACGCTCAACCATAGCGGCTAAAGACACCATTAAATGGACAGACGGTAAAGAATACCCGCTTGTAAAAATTGAAGTTTCATCAAAATCTCACCCGTTTTACACTGGTAAGCAAATGATTTTAGACACGGCTGGCCGTGTTGATAAATTCCGTAAAAAATACGGCATGTAATTCAAGTAATACGCAACAAAACAGGCAGCTTAGGCTGCCTTTTTTATTGCTCTAAACTAATCGACCTTAAGCTAAATTAAGCCTTATTGCATAAGCCTATGGTGAAATGCCGCTATCGGTTAAAATTAAGCCCCTAATTTAAAGAAAACAGGCTACAAAAACCGCATGCGCTTTCAACTTGATCACGACTGGCAAGGCAATATGGCTACCCCACGTGCCCACTTAGGCGACAGCGTGAAAATCCAATTATTGCTAGTTTTATGTTTCATTTGGGTGCTACTAGGCTTAACTGGCCACGCCCCATGGAAGCCGCTGGAATCCACCGGCATCAATATCGTTAAAACGCTATTCGATAATGGCCTATGGCTGGCCCCCTTAACTAGCGATGCCACTACACTAGAAACCCCCCCACTGTATTACCTTAGCGCGTCAGCGAGTGCCTACACCCTTTCTCCCTGGTTGGCCATGCACGATGGGGCAAGATTGATCAACGCGCTATGGCTGTCCTTGATGTTGCTGATGGTGGGCATGAGCGGCAGGGAATTATGGGGCAATGGAGCAGGTCGCCATGCCACATTGATCATGCTAGGCAGCATAGGCTTGGTGGTTAGCGCGCACAGTTTGTCGGTTGAAATAGCGGGCTTAACGGCCAGTGCACTGGGGTTTTATGCACTGTCATTGGCTAGACGCCGACCCAAGCTTAGCAGTATTTTATTGGCCAGCGCCTTGTGCCTAGGCTACCTTTCTTACGGCCTTATGAGTGCCTTACCCTTAATCAGCAGCGCTTTGCTATTGATGTTAATTTTTAACGCTTGGCGCACACCTACCTTCGTCAAGACCCTATTCAGTGCGCTATTACTCGCCAGCCTGCCAATTGCATGGTGGTTAATTCTGCTGCATCAACAACACAGCGATTTATTTCATGCTTGGTGGAATACGCATTTAAACGGCTTTAATCAGAGCAATCACCTGTATTTCTTACGCATTTTAATTTGGTATGCGTGGCCGGCATTGCCCTTAGCCTTACTGGGCCTATGGCACTATAGGCAACGCTTGCATGTGCTTGGACCCATGCAACTGATACTGGTGTTTTTTGCTTGCCATGTTTTTTTCTTAGGCCTCATGGCCTCGGCCAAAGACATCAATGCCCTAACACTACTGCTACCCTTAACGGCACTGGCCGCCGGCAGCGTTGAGCACCTAAAACGCGGCATGGCTGCGGCTTTAAACTGGTTCGGCGTGCTTTTATTCGGCCTAATTGGCGGCCTTATCTGGCTGGGCTGGTTGGCCATGCTGACTGGCCAGCCAATTAAAATCAAGCAACGCATGGTGTTTTTGTCGGGTGCGGACCAGTTAATTTTCAATTGGCTGGCATTTATCATTGCGCTGCTGGTCACAGCAATTTGGCTGTTTGTTTGTATACGCGCCAGACAAACCAACAAATCCACGGTGAGCAATTGGGCGGTAGGCATGACATTTGCGTGGAGTCTGCTTATGACACTTTGGTTACCCTTGCTCGATTCAGCCAAGAGTTACCAAGCTGTTTTCACTAGCCTAGACCAACGATTAAGCATGCATAAGGGCTGTATCAATAGTTTAAATGTGGAACGGCAACAAGCTTTGCTGCTTAATTATTACAGCGCTATCAAGCTAAGGCCCGTGGCCAGCAGCCAACTGAGTGCCTGCGACTACTTATTGGTCTTTAATAAAAAAGGTCAACAACGGTTTGAGCCAGATGGCTCTTGGCAACAAGCGTGGTCGGGCAAGCGACCGGCCGATAGAAAAGAGAGTTTTTACTTATACCAACGCTTGAATTGATTGCCGACAAACCGGCCTAAACGCGGTTGGCCGGCATTAGATTTTTAAATGAGCGGCGATGGCTTTTTGTACCGGCACATGCAATCCCACGCCGGCTTGCTGGCTAACATGCTGGGCAATTTGTTGGCGCATGGCCAAAGCCCAAAAACGGTTAATGTGTTCGGCTATACCCTGTTCCGCTTGTGCTGGATCGGGGTAGGATTCGTAAAAATCGCCTATCTGATTAGCCATAGTAATTAATCGCTGTATGTCCATTTTTAAATACCCACTAGCCTTAGTCTAAATTAATTCAATATAAAATTTTGTCGCCATGGCTGTACACCACGAAATGGCCATCCCTAGCAAAGCCGACCAAGCATAAGCCGCACTGTTCAGCCACGCGCACGGCTAATGCAGTTGGCGCGGACACCGCTACCAACATCGCCAAACCGGCGGTGGCTACCTTTTGCACCATCTCAAAACTGGCACGGCTGGTGGTAAGAACAAAGCCACTTTTATCTTGTTGCCCGGTTTTAGCCAAGGCGCCCAGCACCTTGTCCAAAGCATTATGCCGTCCTACGTCTTCTCGCACCAAGCCTATGCTGCCATCGGCTAACACATAAGCACTAGCATGCGTGGCACCGGTTTGCTGTTGCAATAGTTGATGGCTAGGCAAGGCTGCCAATGCGCTCACTATACTGGTCGAGGTATATACCGCCGAATTGCTTAATGCCGCTGGGTAACGCATGGCTTGGGCTAAATTTTCCGCACCACACAAGCCGCAACCGGTTTTACCGGCTAAGGTACGGCGCCGTTCCTTTAACTGCATAAAACGCTCACTGGCTATGCTGCAATGCAAGGCCACGCCTTGTTCTTGCTCTAACACTTCTATGTCATACAGCTCACCGGGATGCGTCACTATGCCTTCACTTAGGGCAAAGCCCAAGGCAAAATCTTCCAGATCCTGAGCCGTAGCCAACATCACCGCATGCGATACACCGTTGTAGACCATGGCCACCGGGGTCTCTTCGGCCAAACAATCTTGCGCCTGCCGCAGTTCACCATCACGCCACTGTTGCACGCTTAGCAAACTTGAGGCCTGACTTAACACGACGGACTTAGTCACCATCAATCTATTTTAGCGGCTTCTGCATTCCTGCCCGCAAAGGCCAATTGCGCCTCACTAAAAGTTTTGTAATGCAATTGCCAATCCGACAACTGATTCACCCGCGACACTTGCACTGCCGTCACTTTAAACTCAGGGCAATTGGTCGCCCAATCACTGTTGTCGGTGGTAATCACGTTAGCACCCGATTCAGGGTGATGGAAAGTGGTGTAGATTACTCCCGCCTGCACGCGCTCAGTTAATTTAGCACGCAACACGGTTTCGCCAGCTCGACTGGCTATGCCTATCCAATCGCCATCTTTAATGCCTCTTTCGGTGGCGTCGTGTGGGTGTATCTCCACCACATCCTCATGGTGCCATGCCACGTTTTTGGTACGACGGGTTTGCGCGCCTACGTTGTATTGCGACAAGATTCGACCGGTGGTCAAAATCAATGGGTATTTGGCATTGACTCTCTCCGTGGTTGGCACGTATTGCGTGATGAAGAACTTACCCTTGCCGCGCACGAATGCATCAATATGCATGGTCGGTGTGCCAGTGGGATACTCATCGTTACACGGCCATTGGATGCTGCCCAATTGATCCAGTTTCGCAAAACTCACTCCTCTGAAAGTCGGGGTTAATGCGGCAATTTCATCCATGATGTCACTGGCATGCTGGTAATCCATTTGATAGCCTAAGGCTTGGGCCAACATGGCGGTAATTTCCCAATCCTCGTAACCTTGTCCGCCCACATTATTTTTAGGGGCCATGACACGGCGCACTGGTGAGATGCGGCGCTCGGCATTGGTAAAAGTACCGCTCTTTTCTAAAAACGATGCGCCAGGGAAAAATACATGCGCATACATGGCCGTCTCGTTTAAGAATAGATCTTGCACGATCACGCATTCCATATTTTCTAGGGCATGGGTGACATGCTGGGTATTCGGATCGGATTGCACGATGTCTTCGCCCACGCAATACAAGGCTTTGAAGCGACCTTCAGCGGCCAAGTCCAGCATATTAGGAATACGCAAGCCCGGCTCATCGCTAAGTGGCCTACCCCAAGCAGCCTCAAACAAGGCTTTGGCTGACGGGTCTGAAACGTGGCGATAGCCTGGGTACTCATGCGGCATGGAGCCCATGTCACAGGAGCCTTGCACGTTGTTTTGACCGCGTAATGGGTTGATGCCCACGCCTTCACGCCCAACATTGCCGGTGGCCATGGCCAAGTTGGCTATGCCCATCACGGTGGTGGAACCTTGCGAATGCTCGGTCACGCCCAAACCATAATAAATGGCAGCATTACCACCAGTCGCAAACAAGCGCGCTGCTTCTCTAATTTTCTTAGCCTCTACGCCTAATTCATCGGCCAAAGCTTCTGGAGAATTCTCAGGCTTGGCAACAAAATCACGCCACAACACAAACGAATCCCACTCGCAGCGTTCTTTAACAAAGTCTTCTTTGACCAAGCCTTCCGTCACCACCACATGGGCTAGGGCGGAAATCAGGGCAACATTGGTACCGGGGCGTAAATTTAAATGGTAATCCGCACGAATATGCGGTGAATTTTCCACCAAATCAATCGCACGTGGATCGGCAATAATCAGTTTGGCGCCTTCACGTAAACGGCGTTTCATTTGTGAGGCAAACACCGGATGACCATCGGTCGGGTTGGCACCTATGATCATAATGACGTCCGATTGCATCACCGAATCAAAGGTTTGTGTACCGGCTGATTCACCTATGGTTTGTTTAAGGCCATAGCCCGTTGGGCTGTGGCAAACTCGGGCGCAAGTATCAACGTTATTGGTACCGAACACGGCACGCACCAACTTCTGCGTAACGTACACTTCTTCGTTAGTACAACGCGAGGAGGTAATGCCGCCCATCGCGTCTTTGCCGTATTTGGCTGCTATGCGTTTGATTTCGCTGGCCGCGTAGTTAATCGCCTCTTCCCAACTAACCGATTGCCATTCATCCTTGATGCTTTTTCGTATCATGGGCGTGGTGATTCTGTCTTGATGGGTGGCATAACCCCAGGCAAAGCGCCCTTTAACGCAAGAGTGGCCGTGATTGGCGCCGCCGTTTTTATTCGGCACCATGCGCACCACTTCCTCGCCTTTCATTTCCGCATTAAAGGAGCAGCCCACGCCGCAATACGCACAGGTGGTAGTCACGCTGTGCTCAGGCACACCGTGGTCTATCACGGTTTTTTCAATTAAGGTCGCGGTTGGGCAAGCTTGCACGCAAGCGCCACAGGACACGCATTCGGAATCCAAGAAATTGCTTACCCCTGCCGCCACTTTGGATTCAAAGCCGCGTCCAGAAATGGTTAGCGCGAACGTACCTTGGGTTTCTTCGCAGGCACGCACGCAACGCGAGCAAACGATGCACTTGCTCGGGTCAAAGCTAAAATAGGGATTGGATTCGTCTTTAACCGACTTGAGGTGATTCTCGCCATCGTAACCGTAGCGCACTTCTCGCAAGCCCACTGCACCGGCCATGTCCTGCAA
>SXLB01000025.1 GCA_005777825.1 Methylotenera sp.
ATTAACCCGCAACTGTTCATTGGTACACCGCAAGGTCACGGGCAAAGTGGCGGAGCTGGAACTGGTGGCAAACGCCGTCATCAAGGCCTCGCGTGAACCACGCCAAAACCACAATGGCGTGTGCCCGGTAATCACATAAAGTATCAGCGGCAGCACCACTACCCCATGCAACAAGGTGGTGCCAACCACCACCGCAATAAACTTAGCCAAGCTGGCGATCATGGCCACATCTTGCAAGGCCAGTAATTGCACCAACAAAGCCATGATGCCCAAGGGAGCGATACGCATTACCCAGCCGACGATTTGCAGGCTTAGGGCTAAACCTTCTTGCAATAGAGCGGTTAAGGTTTTATAGCGCTCACCGCCTACCACCAATGCGATGCCTGTGATCAAGGCAAAGCACACCACTGCCAACACATCGCCTTGCGCCATGGCCGCAAAGGGATTTAAAAATAAACCGTGTAAAAACTGCGCAAAAAATTCGGGTAAAGGCAATTGCTTGGCTTCAAAGTTTTGCATGGCCTGTTCAAACATGGCTAAATGCATACCAACACCAGGCTTAAAGTAATTAACCGCCAACAAGGCTAAGGTAATAGCGATAGTCATGCTGCTAAAGAAAAAGACCAAGGTGCTTAGCCACACCCGGTGCATTTGTTGGTGTTGGCGCAAGTTGGCGATGCCAACCGCGATGGAGCAAAACACCAAGGGAATGAGGACCATTTTGAGTAGATCAATGAACAAGGTGCCAAGCAAACTGGCCGCATAGACCCCACCCTGCGTCAATGGATGGGATGCACCTAGATCATGAAAATAAGCCCCTAGCGCTATCCCAAACACAGCGCCTAATAGAATTTGCAGGTTGAGGCTAGGCCATTTCATGTATTGCTCTTAAGCCTTGTCGGCTTTTACTTTGACGGCTTTAGCGGGTTTTTTGATTGGTGCTTTTTCCGTTGCCGTGGCTTTTTTGACGGCACCGGGTTTTTTAACCGCTGTGGCTTTTTTAACCGTGCTGGCTTTTTTTGGCGTAGCCACTTTTTCCACAACCGGCGCTTTCGCCACCTCGGCACTTGGCGCTGGTGCTTTTTTCACTTGCGTGTCAGCGGTTTTTTCAAATACGGCCGCAAAAAAACCATCGGTGTGGTGCAAATGCGGCAGCAGTTTTAAATACGGGCCTGTGTCCAAGGCAATTTGCTGCTGGCTCAAAATCTCAGCGGCATTGAGCAAGGTGTAGTCTGGGTGAGCGGCTAAAAAAGCTTGCGCTATCTGTTCGTTTTCGTCGCTTAACAAGCTGCAGGTGGAATAAATTAAACGGCCACCGGCTTTAGTTAACTTGGCCGCACGGGCTAAAATCGCCGCTTGCTTGACGGTTAACTCGGCTAAATCTTGGGGCGTTTGGCGCCCTTTTAAATCCGGGTTGCGACGCAAGGTGCCCAAGCCTGTGCAGGGGGCATCGACCAGCACGCGATCAAACTTTCCGTTTAAGCGTTTTAATTTAGGGTCATTTTCGCCGTTGATACGCTGCGCATTAAGGTTGCTCAAACCGGAGCGTTTTAAGCGTTGGCCTAGGCTGTGCAAGCGTTTTTCCGACACATCAAACGCATACAAACGGCCGGTATTGCGCATCAAGGCGCCCATGGCCAAAGTCTTACCGCCGGCACCGGCACAGAAATCCGCCACCATCATGCCACGTTTGGCTGCCACCAAATGCGCTAGGATTTGACTACCTTCGTCTTGCACTTCGATTTGGCCATCGGTAAACATCACATGACGGCTAATGTTTAAACGCAAAGGCATGCGCAAGCCTATGGGTGAATATGGCGTAGTGGTAATGTTCGCCTCCCCCGTGGTGTTTTCGGCGATAAATTTTGCCAGCACCTCATCGCGCGTGGCCTTAATGGTGTTGACGCGTAAATCTAAGGTCGCGCCTTCGTGCATGCTGCGGGCTATGGTCAAGGCCTCAGCCTCACCGTATTGCGCCACCAATTTCTCCCACAACCAATCGCGTACATCGGCCTGCACGGCCAACGGTAGGTTTTCTGTGGATTTGGCTTTAATGGTGCGAGCCCATTCGATTTGCTGCTCGCTGAGCATGGGCTCCATTTTTTGTATGCTCATGCCTTGTATGCGCAACATCCAGGCCAAGACCAATTTTCGCGCGTCGTCGTTATCGGTGTCGTCGGTAGCGGTGACCGCACTTAAAAAGCGTAAGCGGCGCAATACGCCGTAAACACTCTCGGCGACAAAGGCGCGTTCTTTGGTGCCCAAATCGCGGTTGTTGCGAAAAAATTCGCTCAGCTTGGCATCCGCCGGGCTGTTGAATTCCAGCAGATTGGATAACATTACCGCCGCTTGCCGGATTAAATTTGGGGTCATTTGCTTTTCTTTATAGTGTTAGTGCGGCCAGCGACTTGCGCTGGACAGGATAAGCTTAAAGGACAACCGTAGGGGCTTCGCCGGCTTTTTGCGCCCGCACTTGGCCTATGTGAAATACGCTCTCACCGGCCTCAGTTAACAAGTCCATGGCAGCCGCGGCATACTCTTCGGCCACAATCACGGCCATGCCTATGCCACAATTAAAGGTTTTATACATTTCCAAATCGGCCACATTGCCTTGTGCTTGCAACCAGGTAAATAAAGGCGGCATAGGCCAACTGCCTTTTTTAATCTCGGCGGTTAAACCCGCTGGCAAGACACGCGGAATGTTTTCCGTGATGCCACCACCAGTGATGTGCGCCATGCCTTTCACCGGCAAGGTGGCCAGCAACTGCAATAAGGGCTTAACGTAAATACGCGTAGGCGCCATCACCACGTCTTTAAATGGGCGGCCGTGGAAGTCCGATGCAAAATCGATGCCAGATTTGGCTATCAGCTTGCGTATCAATGAATAGCCGTTGGAATGGGCGCCACTGGATGCCAGCCCCAGCACCACGTCACCGGCCGCTATGGTGCTGCCGTTGATGATGTTGTCTTTATCCACGCAACCCACGGCAAAGCCGGCTAAATCGTATTCACCGGCTGGGTACATGCCCGGCATCTCGGCCGTTTCGCCACCCACTAAAGCGCAGCCGGATTGCTCACAACCGGCGGCAATGCCTTTGATCACTTGTGCGGCCGTGCCCACTTCCAATTTTCCGCAGGCAAAGTAATCTAGGAAAAATAGAGGTTCAGCGCCTTGCACCAAAATATCGTTAACACTCATGGCGACCAAATCAATGCCCACGGTGTCGTGTTTATTCAATTCAAAGGCCAATTTAAGTTTGGTGCCCACGCCATCGGTGCCGGATACCAATACCGGATTTTTGTATTTCTTAGGCATTTCGAATAGCGAGCCAAAGCCACCGATACCAGCCAAAACTTCAGGTCGCATGGTGCGTTTAGCAAACGGTTTAATTTCTTCAATTAAGGCATCGCCTGCTTCTATGTCTACACCGGCATCGCGGTAGCTGATTGATGTTGTATTGGTAGAGTGGGTAGTCAAAACGGCTCTCGCTTCGTGATCAATAGGGTTTTTTTAATGCAATTTGGGAGTTAAACAGTAATTTAAGTATAATTTTAACCTATATGACGACTGAACCCAAAAAAACTGCAGTAAAAAAACACAGGCTACTTACTCTTAACGGCCGCCATCATCCAACTCAGTGCACCGTGTCTCACTTAATCAAAATCCGCAGCGTCGCTTAAGTGTTCCCTCCCTATCAAAAGCCATGAAGCAACTTCTACTCGACATCAAACCGGCCGCGCCACCAAGCCTGCAAAACTTTATGGCCGGCCGTAATGCCGAGGCCTTGGCCAGTTTAAGGGCAGCCATCTCACCATCCGACGCATCCCATTTCATCTACCTTTGGGGCGAAGCCGGTAGCGGCAAAAGCCATTTACTCAAAGCCTGCGCTGCGCAAAATGTGACGGTGGTGGATGACGTGCATTTATTGAGTGCGGATGCACAAATCGATTTATTTAATCGCTATAACCAGATAAAAGAAAACCACGGCAGCTTGATTACGGCCGGCTTGCACGCCCCCACGCAAATGGGTCTGCGCGATGACTTGGCCACGCGCTTAGCCTGGGGTTTGGTTTACCAATTGCATGCCTTGAACGACGCAGAAAAATCCTTAGCCCTGCAAAACCATGCCACGGAACGCGGCATGCGCTTACCCAGTGAAGTGGTGGAGTATTGCCTGCGTTATTTGCGTCGGGATTTGTCCACCCTCATGGCCACCTTAGATGCGCTAGATGAGTGGTCACTCACTACCAAGAAACCCATTACCGTTCCTCTATTACGTCAGTTATTGCAATTAAATTTAGCGCTGTAAACACGCCCTTATAATTAGGTTAGCCCATGATACGCATCACCGAAATTAAATTAGCCCTGGATCACCACCCCGATGAAATTCGGGCGGCCGTCATAAAAAAATTGGGCATCAATGCGGCGGATTTATTGGATTACGCCATTTTCAAACGCGGCGTCGACGCGCGCAAAGCCAACGCAATTTTATTGGCCTACACCTTGGATGTGACGGTACAAGGTGAGGCAAAAATCCTTGCTAAATTACGCAAAGACCCGCACGTCAAATTGGCACCAGACACGTCTTACCATTTTGTCGCACAGGCGCCCGCCAACTCAACAAAACGGCCGGTCATTATCGGCATGGGGCCATCCGGCTTATTTGCCGCGCTGATATTAGCCCAGTCTGGATTTAAACCCTTAGTATTAGAGCGTGGCAAAGCAGTGCGTGAACGCACCAAAGACACCTTTAATTTTTGGCGTAAAAGCGAATTGAATACCGAATCCAACGTGCAATACGGTGAAGGCGGCGCTGGCACTTTTTCTGACGGCAAGCTATACAGTCAGATTAAAGACCCCAAGCATTATGGTCGTAAAGTGCTGAACGAATTCGTCAAAGCCGGTGCGCCAGAAGAAATTTTATACGTCAGCCACCCGCACATAGGCACCTTCAGATTGGTCAGCATGGTGGAAAAAATGCGTGAAACCATCATCGCCCTTGGCGGCGAGGTTCGCTTTCAAAGTCGCGTTGACGACATAGAGCTGAGCAGCAACGAGCAAGGGCAACATCAAGTGCAAGCCGTAGTGCTGCAAAACGGCGAGCGCATTGCCACCGACCATTTGATTTTAGCGGTGGGTCACAGCGCCCGCGATACCTTTGAGATGCTCTACGAAAGAGGCGTCTTTATCGAGGCCAAGCCGTTTAGCGTAGGCTTCAGAATAGAGCACCCGCAATCCTTAATCGACAGTGCCCGCCACGGCCCCAATGCCCAGCACCCTATTTTAGGCGCAGCCGATTATAAACTGGTCCACCATGCCAGCAACGGCCGCAGCGTCTACAGCTTTTGCATGTGCCCAGGCGGCACAGTCGTGGCCTCGGCCTCGGAAGCCGGCTGCGTGGTGACC